>JBGPIW010000052.1:0-9750 GCA_041485045.1 Gemmatimonadota bacterium
CCTCCGTTCGATCCACGCGCGCATCATCTCCGGGCTGATCTGCCCGGGGGTGATGACGGCCCCGGTGCGCCGGTTCCGCTTCCCCGCTGCCTGCGTCCGTGACATCACGCGTCCGGCACCGTGCACGGTCGAGAACAGCGCGGCTCGCTGCGCCTGCGCCCGGTCGGGCTGGGCCAGCGCATCGACCAACGCGCCCCGGACGATCACGGCGTCGTCCCCCATCGAACCCCCGACGAAGCCCAGCTGGCCGGGAAACGCGGGCGTCGCCCCTTTGCGGACGACGATCAGCTCCTCTCCGTCGTGCGTCTCCTTCCAGGCGAAGTTGTGATGATTGTGGACGAGCTCGACCTCACGCGCGCCCAAAAGGGCCACGACCTTGCGCGCGACCCATTCCCGTCCGGCGTACGCGTAGCGACCCGCCAGCGACATCAGCGCCCAGTAGTCGTGGCCGAGCGGCTGGTCGAGCGGGAGCAGGCGCTCCTGCTCGGGGACCCGCTCCGTCCACTCCTTCCCCTGGCTCAACGCGAGGAATCCGTGCGCCACGCCGTACCCGAAGCCGCGGCTCCCGAAGTGGACTCCAACCCATACGGAGCCCGCCGCGTCGGCGAACACATCGACGTAGTGGTTGCCGCTCCCGACGGTGCCCAGCTGCGCCCGAGCTTTGTCCCGCAGCGCCTGACGGTGACGCGCCGGCGCAGCCTCCCAGGCGGGATCCTCGAACAGGGGATGGTCCACGGGTGCGTCGTCGGCCCGATTCTTCCGCCCGACGCCGAAGCTGAGGGTTGTCTGGATTTCGTCGGCCCACGCCGCGAGCGCCGCGTTTCGGGCGGCACCGGCGTCGCCCAGCGCGGCGAGACTCAGGTCGGTGCGGATCGCGGCATTGCCGCAGGCGATGTCGAACCCGACCCCCACGACGGACACCGCGTTGTGGTAGGCGGCGACGCCCCCGATCGGCATCACGTACCCGAGATGGCCGTCGGCCATCAGGGCCGCCCGTGCGGCCCGGGATGCCACGTCCGCCAGCTGCTGTAGAGTCTTCGGCTCGTGGTTCCCGAACACCTTCACGGTCGCGGCCATCCATTCCTCCCCCATGACCGGGGCAGGAGGGTGCGCCCCCACGAGCCTGCCCCGGCCGGTTCTTACTCCTCGTCTTCCTTGTCTTCCTTGACGAGCCCGTCCGCTCGACGCTCCTCCATCGCCATCCGCTCGAACGCCCGGCTGATCGCCCGCTGCTCGACGCTGCGCTGCGTGAGCGACTCGATGCGATCGCTGCGCACGCGCACGCGCGCGCCGGTGACATCTACGAACACGACCCAGCGCGGCATGGGATCGGCTTCGAGACAGGCGTCGATATGCCGCGCCATTTCGGTGCTCACGCACCACGTGTCTCCTTCGGTCGACACCACGAAAAAGTCGCCCAGACGGACCTCGTTGCGAGGATGCTCCATGGTCTCCTCCGGGTGGCAGGTATGCCGGCCGGCACCGGACCGCTCCACCCGATCGCGGGGGAGTCGCGTGTCCACACCGCGGGGGCTTCGCGGCCGGCCCGGCCGGGCTCATTCATTCATCAACCCCTGTAAAACCGATCGCCCCGTCTGTCGTGGTGCACAGGCGGGGCGATGGGATCGCTCACCGAAGGAGCGGCAGCCGTTACGACTCAGCCACCCCCACCTGTGCCGGCGTGCTTCACATCGCGTCCGCCCCGACTCCATGGGCGCTCCGCTTTCCCGACCGGGGCCGTGCGGGCCGCTGTCGGGAGCGCGTAGAGACTCGAACCTGTTGTAACGATCAGCCCCATCTTCCCTAGACACTCCACGTCGTATCGCATCGTGCCAATAAAAAAAGTCGCCTCACCGACCGTTCTCCCCTCCGCCACACAGGCTCAGGTCAGGCCGCCACCGGGCGACCAACGAACAGCGGGACGCGACTCCCTGCGCGCATTCTAGCGTGGCCGATGGTCATGTCAAGTCCCGTATATTGGTTTTTCCATGGCTCGCGCTCGACACGACGTCCCGCTCTGGTCCCCGGCGCCGGAACGCATCGCCCGCGCCAACCTGACCGCGTTCATGCGAGCGCTCTCTGCCGATTACCCCACAGCGGCAGCGGAAGTCGCCGACTATCCGTCGCTGTACCGCTGGTCGGTGCGCGAGCCGGAGCACTTCTGGGCGGCGGTGTGGCGATTCACGGGAGTAGTCGCCGCCGAGCGGCCGGGGCCGGATCCGTGGGATGCCGTGGGGATCGGGCTCGATCGGATGGCCCCGCCCGACCGCGACCACGGGCCGCGCTGGTTCCCCGGCGCGCGTCTCAATTTCGCCGAGAATCTGCTGCGCTGGGACGATTCCCGTCCCGCGCTGATCGCGTTGGCCGAAGGTCGGGAGCGCCGCGAGCTCACCCACGCCGGACTGCGCGTCCAAACCGCGCGGGCGGCGGCCGCACTGGCGGCCGCCGGCATTCAAGCCGGCGACCGGGTGGCGGCGGTCGTGCCGAACATCCCGGAGGCGGTCATCGGGATGCTCGCCGCGGCGAGCGCAGGCGCGGTCTGGTCCACCTGCTCGCCCGACTTCGGGGTGGCGGGCATCGTGGACCGGTTCGGGCAGATCGCGCCGAAGGTGCTGCTCGTCGTGGACGGATACCGCTATGCGGGAAAGCGGATCGACCTGCTGGCGCGCGCGACCGAGGTGGCCGCCCAGATTCCCGCGATCGAGCGGGTTGTCGTCATCCCGTACCTGGACGAGCACCCCGCGATCGGCGGGATCCCCGGCGCCGTCCTGTGGGACGAGTGGCTCGGGGATTCGTCCGCCCCGCTGCAGTTCAATCGCCTGCCGTTCGACCATCCCCTCTACATCCTGTATTCGTCCGGCACGACCGGACTCCCGAAGTGCATGGTGCACGGGGCCGGGGGAACCCTGTTGCAACATCAGAAGGAGCACGTGCTGCACTGCGATCTGAGGCGCGACGACCGGCTGTGCTACCACACGACGACCGGGTGGATGATGTGGAACTGGCAGGCGAGCGCGCTGGCGTGCGGAGGGACCATCGTACTCTACGACGGCGCACCGCTGGCGCCCGAGCCCCGCGTCCTATGGGACCTGGTGGAGCGCGAGCGGGTGACGGTGTTCGGCACGAGCGCGAAGTACCTGGCCCTCTCTCAGAAGGAGGGACTCGAACCGGCGCGCACCCACGATCTCGGCGCGCTGCGCGCCCTGCTCTCCACGGGCAGCCCACTCGCCGAGCACGCCTACGACTACGTCTACGAGCGCATCAAGCCGGACCTGCACCTGAGCAACATCAGCGGCGGCACGGAGCTGATCTCCTGCTTCGCCCTCGGCGTGCCGACCGAGCCCGTCTGGCGGGGCGAGATGCAGGGGCGCGGCCTCGGCATGGCGGTCGAGATCTTCGATGGCGACGGCCGGCCGCTGCGGGGCCGGCCCGGGGAGCTGGTCTGCACCGCGCCGTTCCCGTCGATGCCGGTCGCCTTCTGGAACGACCCGGATGGGGCGAAGTACCGCGCCGCCTATTTCGAGCATTTCCCCAGCGCCTGGCGCCACGGCGACTGGGCGACCCTCACCGTGCACGACGGCATCGTCATCTACGGCCGCAGCGACGCCACGCTCAATCCGGGTGGAGTCCGCATCGGGACGGCGGAGCTGTATCGCCAAGTGGAGCAGTTCCCGGAAGTGATCGAGAGCCTCGCCATCGCTCAGGTAATCGGAACGGGCGGCGACGTGCGGATCGTGCTGTTCGTACGCTTGCGGGACGGCGTGCAGCTGGATGAGGCGTTGCAGGAGCGGATCCGCCAGCGCCTGCGGGCTCATGCCAGCCCGCACCACGTGCCGCAGCGGATCGTCCAGGTGGCCGATCTGCCACGCACCATTAGCGGCAAGATCAGCGAGCTGGCGGTCCGGGCGGTGGTGCACGGCCAGCCGGTGAAAAACAGCGAAGCGCTGGCGAACCCTGAGGCGCTGGAGTTGTTTCGGGATCTCCCAGAGCTCGCCCTCTAGGTCTCACCCCCTGGCCCCCTCTCCGTTCCGGAGAGGGGGAACACGAGACTACCGCATGTTGCCGGTGTGACCGAGCGAGTATCGCCCCGGCTGGGGCCACACCGTGAGCCCGTGCGGGTCGCGTCCGACCTTGATGCGGTGCCGGAGCCGGCCCGTGCCGGTGTCGAACACGTACACCTCCTGATCGTAGCGGCCCGAAAGCCACAGCTCCTTCCCGTCCGCCGACACGTTCCCCATGTCCGGGCTGCCGCCGCCCGGGATCTTCCAGGTCGCCACGACCTTCCGCCGAACCGGGTCGAGGACGCTCACGTCGCCCGGGCCGTGCGGACGGCCGCGCAGGATGTGCGACCCGCGGTTGGACACGAAGAACAGCCGCCCATCGCGGCTCGGATAGATGCCGTGCGTGCCGATGCCGGTCGGGATGAACCCAATCCGGGTCAGGCTGCCGGGGTCGACGATGAAGACGCCATCGGCCTGCATGTCGGCGACGAAGAAGACGCTGCCATCGGGCGCGAGACGGATGTCCTGCGGCATGGACGGCTTCCCGGGATCGAGCTGGAGGTAGCCGAGGACGCGATGGGATGCGACATCGAGCTTCAGGATCTTCCCGGAGAATTCGCAGCTGGCGAGCGCGGTGCGGCCGTCCGCCGTGAAATCCATGTGGTCGACCCCCTTGCAGTCCACGCGCACCGAGTCGTGCAGCGCCATCGTGCGGGCGTCGCGGAAATCGATCCGCTGGTCGCGCTCCGCGATGACGACCGCGTACTGTCCGTCGGGCGTGAAATACAGATTGTAGGGGTCTTCGACGGCGACGCTCTTGCCCGCCCTGCCCGTCCGGGGATCGATCGGCGTGAGGCTGTTGCCGATATCGTTGGCCACCCACAGCCGCTTCAGGTCGTACGCCGGCACCACGTGCTGGGGCAGCGCGCCCGTCGGGAACTTCCGGACCAATCGGTACGTCGCCGGATCGATGACCGCCACGCTCGCCGCGCCGCCCAGCGGGACGTAGACGAGCGGCACCGCGGGCCGTGCCGCCGCGTCGAGCATGTTCGGGCCGGCGCCGGCATAGACGTTGGCAGGGTCGAGCGGCGGCGGCATCCCGGGAAGCAGCCGAGCAGCGTCCGCAACCACCGAGTCCGGCGCCCGGGAGGACCGCTCGCCGAGTGTTTTGGACCGGGCACGGCTGCACGCCGCGGCCCCGAGCAGGGTGAGAAGGAGGAGGTGTCGGCTCACGTTTCCCTAGGACTTCCGCGGCGCCCCGGCGGTCACGCGCGGCCCGGGTGCCGCCCGCCCCGCCGCGCGTTTAGATTCCCCGCCCGTCGCACACCGCCCCCGGGGGCGGCCGGGCGCCCGCTCACTCATCACCCGGCAGGACCGCGTATGTCGATCACCGCCACCAACATCCGCCGGGGCATCGCCATCATGTTCGAGGGCGAGCCCTGCCGCGTCATCGAGTTCCATCACCACACGCCGGGCAACCTGCGCGCCATGGTCCACGCCAAGCTCCGCAAGTTGAAGACCGGGGTGACCGTCGAACATCGATTTCGGGCTTCCGACACGGTGGAGGAAGCGCTGCTCGAGACCCACGAGCTCCAGTACATGTATCACGACGGACACTCGTACCACTTCATGAACACGCAGAACTACGAGCAGTACGAAATGGACGAGGAAGCGCTCGGCGACCACGCCCAGTGGATGGCTGACGGGATGCAGGTCATCGCTGAGTACTTCGAGGGCCGGCCGATCGGGGTCGAGCTGCCCAACGAAGTGGTGTTCGAGATCGTCGAAACCTCACCGGTGATGCGCAGCGCCACCAAGACGGCCTCGACCAAGCCGGCCAAGCTGTCCAACGGCGTGTCGGTGAACGTACCCGAGTTCATCCAAACCGGCGAGAAGGTGCGGGTGAACCCGAACACCGGGGAGTATCTCGACCGGGCGAAATAGCCCGGCCGCTCAGCCTTCCCGGTGCACGACCTGCGTGCTGCGCTGGGCCACCGGCATCAGCACGACGTCGAGGATGTTCACGTGCCCCGGCAGGTCCACCACGTAGGCGATCACCTCCGCGACGTCCTCCGCGGTGAGCGGCCGCATCCCCTGGTAGACGGCCTTCGCCCGGGCCGCATCCCCGTCGAAGCGCACGACCGAGAATTCGGTCTCTACGAGGCCCGGGTCGATGCTCGACACGCGAATCGGCGTGCCCACGAGATCGAGGTACATGCCTTCGGTCAGGGCCCGGACCGCATACTTGGTCGCCCCGTACACATTGCCCTTGGGATAGGTCTGGTGGCCGGCGAGGCTCCCCAAATTCACGACGTGCCCCCGCCCCCGCGCGACCATGTGCGGCAGCCAGGCGCGCGACACGTACAGTAGGCCCTTGATGTTCGTGTCGATCATCCGGTCCCAGTCGTCCGGGTCACCGTCCTGCAGCTTGTCGAGACCGGCCGCGAGCCCGGCGTTGTTGACCAGGATGTCGGGCACGGCGCCGCCCGCCACCAGCGCCGCCGCCGCGCGCTCGACGGCGGCGCGCTCGCGCACGTCGACCGCGGCAGCCCGCACCTCGACTCCGTGCGTTCGGCGGATCGACTCCGCCTCGGCTTCGAGCCGGTCGGTGCGGCGCGCCCACAGCACGAGGTGCGCGCCCATCGCCGCGAACCGGCGGGCGCAGGCGAGACCGATGCCTGCGCTTGCGCCGGTGACGAGCGCCAACTTTCCGGCGATGCGGCTCACGGCAGGGGCTGTCCCACGATGCGTTTGACGAGACCGGTCCCCAGCCGGCCGTTCGTATCGATGTTGTTCACCAGGGCGGTGGCGGCCGCCGGCGCCGGCCCCGTGTAGCGCTGCACGAATTCGTCGAGCGACATCACCCGCGTCAGGTTGACGACTTGCACATGCCACGGCTGCACCGCGAGGATGATCGGGTCGCTCAGCCGGTCGAAACTGGAGAAGGACTGATCCGCCGCCGCGGCATAGGTGGACCAGCGCGCCTGGGGAGCGTAGGCGAGGAGCTGGTACACGCGCCCGTCATACGACACGAAGACGGCCTTGCCGGTCAGCACGGTGCTGTCCTGGGTGAGGGCACTGAACCCGCCCCCGGCCGCCGCGAACCCGTGGATGGTCCCGCGTTGCGGCGAGCCGCGGACCCCCTGCTGGGAGAAGAACTTCTGCGCCGCCGCATCGGGGGTGGCCTGGTCGCTCAGGGACATCTGCTCGATCGCATCCTGCTGGGCGCTGACGCCCACAACGGCCTGCCGCTGGTTCTGGGTGGTCCACCCCTGCGGAAAGGTGAGGCGGAAGCGGAGCTCGGGGTGCAGGAATTCGGTGCCGCGGAAGAACCCGTCGCGCGGGTTCTCGCCGAACACGACCCCGTCAATCTGGCGCAGGTAGGCATCGTGGTTGACGACCGTGCCGAGCGAATCCGCCGGCAGCGCCGCGATGGAGCGCTCGATCGCGCCGGCCCGGTTGCCCGGGTTGGGGTGCGTCGAAAGCCAGTCGGGAACCCGCCCGCCACCACTCGCCTGGCTGACGCGGTCGAGCAACGCGAACACGTCGGGCATCTGGTGCACGTCGTAGCCGCCGCGCCGCATGTAGCGCAGGCCGAGCTGGTCGGCCTGGCTCTCGTCGTCGCGGCTGTACTTGAGGAACAGGAGCTGCATCCCCTGCGAGGCGACGCCGGCGTACTTGGCCAGGCCCGGCTTGAGCGCGACCCCCACGACGAGGCCCAGCTGCATCAGCTGTTGCTGGCTCATCTGGGTCACCGAGTGGCGGGCGGTGACGTGCCCGATCTCGTGGCCGATCACGGACGCCAGCTCGGCCTCGCTGTTGAGATGGGCCAAGATGCCGCGCGTCACGTAGATGTGCCCGCCGGGAATGGCGAACGCGTTCACCACTGGGTCGTCGATCACGCGAAACGTCCACGGCAGGTTGGGACGCTCCGAGACCCTGGCCAGGCGCATCCCCAGCTCGCGCACGTAACGCTGCCGCCCGCTGTCGGGGTCGAGACCCATGCTGCTCACGACGGAGGGATCGGCCTCCAATCCCATCTGGATTTCCTGATTTTCGCTGATGAGGCTGAGCTGCCTCTGCCCCGTGGCCGGGTTGGTGGCGCAGCCGGCGGGCAGCACGGCCAGGGCGACGAGGAGAGCGAACGCGCGGTGCATGAGGCACCCCCGAGGATAATTGTCGATGCTAGGTACCCCGATATGGACGCGCATGCTCCGGGTCGTCAAGTCCCGGTCGAGCGGCTAGGTTGTGACGGGACCGACGCGCGAGGGTGTGGTGGACCGGAAGAAATTTCTGTTCGTGTCGCTGGATGCGCTCATCGCCGACATCGCCTGGCAGGTGGTGAAGGAGGGTCACGAGGTCCAACTGTTCACCGAAAGCCAGAGCGAAAAGGAGATCGGCAACGGGTTCGTTCCCAAGACGAACGACTGGGAGCACGAGGTGGACTGGGCCGACGTCGTGGTGTTCGACGACGTCCTGGGCCAGGGCGCCAAGGCGCAGCTGCTGCGGCAGGCCGGCAAGCCGGTGGTGGGCGGCACCCCCTACACCGACCGCCTGGAGGACGACCGGGCGTTCGGCCAGCAAGAGCTCAAGTCGGCGGGGGTGTCGATCATCCCGCAGGAGAACTTCACCTCCTTCGACGATGCCATCGCATTCGTCCAGGCCAACCCGAACCGCTACGTCATCAAACCGTCGGGCGAAGCCCAGAACCTGAAGCAGCTCCTCTTCGTCGGGGAGGACGAGCAGGGCGCCGACGTGGTCCAGGTGCTGGAGGACTACAAGCGGGCGTGGGCCAGCCGGATCAAGGAGTTCCAGCTGCAGCGCCGCATCGTGGGGGTGGAGGTGGCGATCGGGGCGTTCTTCAACGGCAAGGAGTACGTCCTCCCGGTCAACGTCAACTTCGAGCACAAGAAGCTGTTTCCCGGCGACATCGGCCCGTCCACGGGCGAGATGGGCACGTCGATGTTCTGGAGTGAGCCGAACCGGCTGTTCGCCGCCACCCTGAAGAAGATGGAAGCGAAGCTGCGCGAGGAGCGCTACGTCGGTTACATCGACGTGAACTGCATCGTCAACTCGAACGGCATCTATCCGCTCGAGTTCACCGCCCGCTTCGGGTATCCCACGATCAGCATCCAGCAGGAGGGCATGCTGACCCCGATCGGGGAATTCCTGCACCGCCTGGGCGAAGGGTCGATCACCCGCTTCAAGGCGCGCAGCGGGTTTCAGGTCGGCGTGCGGATCGTCGTGCCGCCCTTCCCGTTCCGCGATCCCGAGACGTTCGAGACGTCCTCCAAGGACGCGGTGATCATCTTCAAGAAGCCCGCGCGCGAAGGCGTCCACATCGAGGATGTGAAGACGGTGGACAACGAGTGGTTGGTGACGGGAACGTCGGGCGTGGTGCTGATCGTCGTGGGACTCGGATCGACGATGAAACAAGCGCAACGGCAGGTCTACAACCGGATCGAGAACGTCATGATCCCGAACATGTATTACCGGAAAGACATCGGGGACCGCTGGTTCGAGGACTTCGACCGGCTGCACACCTGGGGGTATCTGCGGGACTGACGCTGTCGAGACGCGGTGCCACGCTCGCGTCGTGAGAGCCGCCGTCCTATCTTGATCGTCACATGACCGAGCTCCGTGACCGCCTCCAGGCTGCCTTGGGCGACGCGTACCGCATCGACAAGGAGCTGGGCGGCGGCGGGATGAGCCGGGTCTTCCTGGCCGAGGAAACCGCGCTCGGCCGCCG
>JBGPIW010000053.1:0-9687 GCA_041485045.1 Gemmatimonadota bacterium
AAGCGCCAGTAGTGCGGCACCGCCAGGCGATCGCGCTGCTGGCGCTCGTCGGGTTCTCCATCTCGCTGTACCTGTGGCTGTACAAGATCGGGATCATCGGCCGGTTGCAATGCGGCACGGGGAGCTGCGAGTACGTGCAGACGAGCCGATACGGGACGCTGCTCGGCGTGCCCGTGGCGTTCTACGGGGTGGTGGCCTACGCGGGCCTCCTCGTCGTCGCGTTGGCCGGGCTGCAGCCTGGCTTGCTCCAGCGTCGCTGGCCCACCGCAGTCGCGGCGGCGATCGCGGCCGGCGGGGTGCTCTTCACGGTCTATCTCACCTGGATCGAGCTCTTCGTGCTGCACGCGATCTGCCGCTGGTGCGTCGGCAGTGGGGTGGTCATTACCCTCATCGCGGCATTGGCGATTCCGACAGCCCTGCGACGGGAACGGGGCGCCTAACTCTCCTGCGCCTCGTATTGGTCCTTGAGTCGGGCCACCACGGTCGGGTCTGCCAGCGTCGTCGTATCTCCCAGCGTGCGTCCCTCCGCGATGTCCTTCAGCAGGCGTCGCATGATTTTGCCGCTTCGGGTCTTGGGGAGATCGGCACTGAACAGGATGTCGTCGGGCCGCGCGAGCGCACCGATTTTTTTCGCGACGTGCGCCTTCAGCTCCTCCCGCAGGGCATCGGTCGCCTGGCGGCCCTCCTTCAAGGTGACGAAGGCGGCGAGCGCCTGCCCCTTGAGCTCGTGCGCCCGACCCACCACCGCGGCTTCCGCCACGGCGGGGTGGTCCACCAGGGCACTCTCCACCTCCATCGTGCCGATGCGGTGCCCCGCGACGTTCAAGACGTCGTCGACGCGTCCCAGGATCCAGAAGTAGCCTTGCTCGTCGCGCTTGGCGCCATCGCCCGGGAAATACATTCCGGGCCAGCGGCTCCAGTACACCTGCTGGTACCGCTCGTCGTCTCCCCAGATGGTGCGCAGCATTCCCGGCCACGGGCTCGTGATGGCGAGGTACCCGCCGCCCACGGCGACCGGTTTGCCCTCGCCATCGAGCAGCTGCGCGTCGATGCCGGGGAAGGCGACGGTGGCCGAGCCCGGTTTGCACGTCGTCCAGCCGGGCAGGGGCGTGATCATGATCCCGCCGGTCTCGGTCTGCCACCACGTATCCACGATCGGACAGCGACCGCCGCCGATGTGCTCGTGATACCACACCCACGCTTCGGGATTGATCGGCTCCCCGACCGTTCCGAGGAGTCGCAGCAACGACAGGTCGTGCTTCGCGGGGAGGTCGGTGCCCCACTTCATGAACGACCGGATCGCCGTGGGAGCCGTGTAGAACACGGTGACGCCGTGACGCGCGCAGATCTCCCAGAAGCGGTCCTTCGCGGGGAAGTCCGGCGCTCCCTCGTACATCACTTCCGTCGCCCCCAGGGCGAGCGGTCCGTATACGACATAGGAATGCCCGGTCACCCAACCGACATCGGCGGTGCACCAGAACACGTCGGAGTCCTTGAGATCGAACACCCACTTCGTGGTGGCGTACACGTGGGTCAGGTACCCACCCGTCGTGTGCAGGATGCCCTTGGGCTTCCCGGTCGTGCCCGAGGTGTAGAGGATATAGAGCGGGTCTTCCGCGTCCATCGCTTCCGGGGCGCAGCGGGGCGCGGCCTGCTCCATGAGCGCTTCCCACCACTGATCACGGCCCGTGGTCATCGCGACCGGTTGGCCGGTGCGCCGTAACACGACCACGTGGCGGATGCTGGGTGTGTCGGCGAGGGCCTCGTCGACGTTCTGCTTCAACGCCACCAGGCTGCCGCGGCGGTAACCGCCGTCGGCGGTGACCAGCACCTTGGCGGTGGCATCGTTGATCCGGTCGCGCAGCGATTCGGCGGAGAACCCGCCGAACACGACGGTGTGCGGCGCGCCGATGCGCGCGCAGGCCAGCATCGCCACAGCCACCTCGGGCACCATCGGCATGTAGATCGCGACACGGTCGCCGCGGGCCACCCCCAGACTCTTGAGGACGTTGGCGAAGCGCTCCACCTGCCCCAGCAGATCGGCGTAGGTGAGGCGGCGGACCTCACCCGGTTCGCCTTCCCAGATCAGCGCCAGGCGGTTTCCGCGGCCCGCCCGTACGTGACGATCGAGGCAGTTGGCCGATGCATTGAGCTTGCCGCCGAGGAACCATTTCGCATGCGGTGGCTTCCACTCGAGCACCCGGTCCCACGGGCGGATCCATTCGAGCTGCTTCGCCCAATCGGCCCAATAGGCTTCCCGATCGTTGCGGGCCCGCTCATAGATCTCCGGGTCCCGGACGTGCGCCTGGGCACGGAACGCGGGCGGCGGTGTGAAGCTGCGCTGTTCGTCGAGAAGCGTCTCCAAGCGATCGGTCATGGCTCGTGGCGAAATTGAGAGTGGTAAGGTATCGCCGCACGGGTCCCGCGGGTCAAGCGGATTGCAGCATGCGCCGGGCCATGCGTCCTGCGAACCGTCGCACCCCCCCCGGCGCGGAATCCTCGTTTGCAACCCCTTGCAGCGATGCCGCTTGCCCCGAGCGCGCCGAGTGGCACTGAAGTGGCTCAAGGAGAATCGGGAGGTTTGGCTGGTCGGCCCAGACTTTGGAGCGTCGTGCTCACGCCATGATGTCCGCGCAACCGTCAGAGAAGGTGCTCGCCGCTCCCGAGGCGCTGGGTCTCGAGACCCGCTCGAGCTTCCGGCGTACCGCCTCGCAGACCCTGGACGAGCTTCCCGAAAGCACCGGGCGCCTCGTGATCGACCTGTCGGCGACCCGGGCCGTGGACAGTGCCGGACTGGGCGCTCTGATGCTGATCCAGCGCCGGGCTGCCGACCGCCGCCAGACGGTGTGCCTCCGCGGGGCGAACGAGGAGCTGCGGTTCCTGCTGGTACTTACGAAGCTGGACGACCTGTTCGAGCTGGAGAGCGCGGCCGGCTGACGCTCCCCTCGTAGCCGGCACCGACTCGACGGGTATATTGGCGAGGTCATGGCCGCCGCTGGAGTCAAGCGCAAAGTCCTGTTCATCGAGGACGAAGCCGCACTGCAGTCGTCGTACGCCCGGTTCTTCAGCGCCCGCTACGACATGTCCTTCGCGCGCACCGGAGCAGAAGCGATGCAACAGCTCGAGACCTTCGATCCCGAAGTCCTCGTGCTCGATCTGCGTCTCCCGGACACCGATGGGATCGCGCTGCTGCAGCGCATCCGTCAGAAACGCGCGACGATCCCCGTCGTCGTCACGACCGCGTACGTGAGCATGGAGCCGCTGATGCACGTGCTCGACCTCGGTCACAGCGCCTACCTCGTGAAGCCCTTCGACCTGAACGAGCTCGCCGCCCGCATCGATGCTGTCGGCGCGTGACGTCGGCCACGCATACGGGTCCTTGCGGGCCCTTGACGGTATCACCTTCACCCTGGATCGAGGGCGCACGCTGGCCATCTTCGGGCCGAACGGGGCCGGGAAGACCACCCTCCTCAAGGTGCTGGCGGGGCTGATCCACCCGCAGCAGGGGACGGTGCAACTGGCTGGGGGGCGCCGCGCCATCGGCTGGATCGGGCACCAGTCGCAGTTGTATGGGCCGTTGACGGTTGCCGAGAACCTCCGGTTCTGGGCCTCGCTCTACGACGTCCCTGAGCCAGCCCGGCGCGCCCGGCAGGACGAGTTGATCGAGCGCTTGGGCCTCGGGCGCCAGGCGGATCAGCAGGTGCGCACGTTGTCGCGCGGGCAGGCGCAGCGCGCCGCCATCGCCCGGGCCCTGATCCACGATCCGTCCGTCTTGCTGCTCGACGAACCGTTCACGGGCCTGGACCGCGTCGCCGCCGAAGAGCTGCGACGGCTGCTGGGGGAGCTGGCCGCGGCGGGGCGCGCCACCGTCCTGGTCACGCACAACGTCGAAGAGGGGACGGAGCTCGCGAGCGACATCGCGTTCATGCGCGCCGGGCAGTTCGTCGCGTTGGGCCCGCGCGCGGGTCGCGATGCGGCGACGCTCGCCACCGCCTACCGGGAAGCGGTGGGCGGTGGGTGAGCTCGTGCGGCACGCCTGGCTGGTGGCGCGCAAGGACCTCCATCTGGAGTTCCGCTCGCGCACCGCGATCACGTCGGCGTTGGTGTTCACGGCGCTCGTGCTGGTGGTGTTCGAGCATGGTCGCGATCCGACCGCCGTGGCGACGATCGACCTGGCGCCGAGCATCCTGTGGGTGACGTTCAGCTTCGCCGGCATGCTCACGCTCAACCGCGCCTTCAACGCCGAGCTCGAGAACCAGGCGCTTGACGGCCTGCTGCTCGCCCCGATCAGCCGTACCAGTCTGTTCCTGGGCAAGCTCGTCGCGAACCTCGCGTTCGTGGCCGTCGTCCAGGTGACGGGCCTGCTCCTGTTCACCCTGTTTTTCAACGTGCCGGTGTGGAAGGTGTGGGCTCCACTCGTGTCGGTCATGATCTTGGCCACCGTAGGCTTCATCGCGGTCGGGACGCTGTTCAGCGCGATGGTGGTGCGCACGCGGTTCGCGGAGTTGATGCTGCCGGTGCTGCTGCTGCCGTTTCTCCTGCCGCCCCTGATCGCGGCCGTGGAGGTGACGGCGAAGCTGTTCGCCGGACGTCCCTTGAGTGAGGTCGCGGGGTGGCTTAGGTTGCTCGCTGCGTACGACGTCGCGTTCGTGTCGCTCGCGACGCTCCTCTTTCCGGCGACGGTGACGGAATGACGCTGCTGCGGCGGGGACGGTGGATCACTGGGATCGCGCTGCTGCTCCTGGGCGGCATGTATGTGCGCGCGCTCGTCTTCACGCCTGAAGAACGCCTGCAGGGGCTGGCGCAGAAGATCTACTACGTGCACGTGCCCTCGGCGTGGTCGGCGATGCTCGCGATGGGGATGGTGGGGCTCGCCAGCATCCTCTTCCTGCTCCTCAAGGACGCGCGCTACGATCGCTTCGCGTCGGCCTCGGCGGAGGTCGGCACGGCGTTTTCGCTGGTGATGCTCACGACCGGGCCGCTGTGGGCCAGACCCATCTGGGGGACCTGGTGGACCTGGGACGCGCGCCTCACCCTGACGTTGATGCTGTTCTTCCTGTTCATCGGCTACCAGGTGCTGCGCGGCGCCGTGACCGACCCCGGCCTGCGGGCCCGGTACGCGGCGGTGGTGGGCATCTGCGGGCTCGTGCTGCTGCCGTTCATCCACCTGAGCGTGTACCTGTTCCGCACCCTGCACCCCATGCCGATCGTCCTGAAGCCGGGCAAGCCGTCTCTGCCCGGGTCGATGCTCGAGACGCTGTTGTTGTCGTTCGGTGTGTTCACGCTGCTGTACGTGGGGTTCGTGATGCAGCGCTATGCGATTGGAGAGCGCTCCCATGACGCCTGACGTGGTCCCGGCAACGGGCGGATACATGGTCGCCGCGTACGTCGTGGCGGCGGTGATTCTCCTCGGATATACGGTGGTGTTGTGGCGCAGAGCGAAGGGCGTCGAGGAGAAAGCGTCGAGGGAAAGGCGTCAAGAGAAAGTCGTCTGAGCTCGACGTTGTTCCCTTGACGCTCTTCTCTCGACGGGTCTTCTCTCGACGCCGTTTCCGTCTACGTCTTCGGCAGCAGCAGGACCTTCCACACCCACCCCGCCAACGCTCCCCCGGCCAACGGCCCGATCCAGTACACCGCTTGCGAATGCCATGACCACGCCACCAGCGCGGGGCCGAAGGCGCGCGCGGGGTTGAGGGCCGCCCCCGTGAGGCCGCTTACCACGACCGCCGACACGAAAATCGCGAGCCCGATGCCGAAGCCGCCGATCTTGGGCGCCTCGCTCGACACGGCGGTTCCGAACACGGCGGACACGAGGAAAAAGGTGAACGCCGCCTCGATAGCGATCCCCTGACCGAATCCGATCGACAGCGAGAGTTGCGGCGTGCCGGCCGACACCGCGCGCACGGCCGCCGCGGCAAACACTCCCTTGAGGAGCGCCGCGCCGGCGATCGCCCCGGCGAGCTGGGCGAGGACGTAGCGGCCCAGGGTGCGTCCATCGATCCGGCCGGCCACGAAGAGGCCGAGGCTCACGGCCGGGTTGAAGTGCGCGCCCGAGATGCCCATGAACGCGCTGACCAGGATCGCCATCCCGACCCCGTGGGCCAGGGCGATGCCCAATGGCGTGACGCCGCCGACGGTCATCACGTTGGCGACGATGCTGCCGGCGCCGATGAAGACGAACAGCGCCGTGCCGAGAAACTCCGCGATCAGCGGCCGGGACTTGGCGTTCACCAGAGATCCTCCGTGAGGGATGGGGTGAGGCGGCGGCAAATCTAGGGGCGAACTCAGGCGCGCCGCAACACCAGCGTCGCGTTGATGCCGCCGAAACCGAACGAGTTCGTCAGGATGGCGCCCGGCTGCGCGGTGCGCCCCTCGCGCGGCAGGCAGTCCAGGTCGCAGGCTGGGTCGGGCTGCGAGAGGTTGAGGGTCGGCGGCAGCCACCCGCGCGCGAGCGAGAGCGCGCAGATCGCGGTCTCGATCGCCCCGCTCGCGCCCAGCGCGTGGCCGTAGTAGCCCTTGGTCCCGCTCACCGCCAGGCGGTACGCATGCGCGCCGAAGACCTGCTTGATGGCGAGCGTCTCGGTGGAATCGTTGAGCGGGGTGGAGGAGCCGTGCGCGTTGACGTATTCGATCTCCCCGGCGCTCACGTCGCCGTCGGCCAGGGCAAGCAGCATCGCCCGTGCAGCCTGGCGGCCGTCGGGCCGGGGCGCGGTCATGTGGTGCGCGTCGTTGGTACAGCCGTAGCCCACGATCTCGCCGTACACCGGCGCGCCCCGCGCCAGCGCCCGACCGCGCTCCTCGAGGATCACCACCGCGGCGCCTTCGCCCATCACGAAGCCGTCGCGATCGGCGTCGAAGGGACGAGACGCCGTTCCGGGATCGTCGTTGCGGGTGCTCATCGCCCGGATGTTGGAGAAGGCGGCGAAGGTGAGCGGAGCGAGCGGAGCCTCGGAACCCCCGGCGGCCATCACGTCCGCATATCCGTCGCGGATGGCGCGAAAACCGTCGCCGACGGCGATGGTCCCCGAGGCACAGCTCATCGCGTTGGTCGCGTTGGGGCCGGTGAACCCGAATTCGATCGCGATGTTGCAGCTGGCGGCCCCCGGGAACACGGCGAGCGCCAGCGAGGCGTCGAGCCCGCGCGGGCCCTCCCGCAGGTAGTTCCCGACTTGCGATTCGGCGAACGCGACGCCGCCCAGGGCCGAGCCCATCATGACGCCGACGCGATCGAGATCCTCCCGCGCGGGATCGAGCCTGGCGTCGGCCAGAGCGAGCCGGGCGCACGTCACGGCGAGCTGCGAGAACCGGTCGAGGCGCTTCGCACGCTTGGCCTCGAGAAAATCCTGCGGGCGGAAATCGGGAATCTCGGCGGCGATCTTGCTGCGGAACGGTGCGGGGTCGAAGCGGCTGAGGGTGCGTACCGCCGAGCGGCGGGCCACGAGTCCCTCCCACAGCCCGTCGGCGGCGGTGCCGATCGGGGTCACGGCGCCGACCCCCGTGATCACCACCCGGCGCCGCGGCTTCACGGCGCCTCCGCGCGGCGGCGGATCCCCGCGAGGGTGCGAGACGCGATCCCGTGCACGAACACCGGCCCGATCACGGCTGCAGCCGCCAGACGTCCCACCAGCGGCCAGCGTGGGCCCGCCCACTCGTGCACGATCTCCACCATGACGCGCTCCCCTTTCCCGTTGCCCTGCTCAGTGAGCTCCCAGCGAACTTCCATCCCGGCCGTGAGCCCGGCGACGTGCCGGTAGCGGATCACCGGCGGGTCGGGCTCTATGCGCATCTCCGACACCCACCACGCCGGGTAGCGCAACGGCGGCGGTCCGAACGGTCGCCAGGCGGCCATCTCCACGCGACCCCCGTCGGCGCGGCGCTCCAGCATCCGCACCCAGCGATAGTGCGGCAGCAGCTCGGGCCAACGCTCGACGTCGCGCGCCAACGCGAAGACGCGCTGCAGCGGAGCCTGGATCGTGATACGGTCGATGGTGTGCACGAGAAAGAGCTATAGCCGATAGCCATCAGAGACTCGCATACCCACCCCGGTAGTACAGCAGCGGCCGCCGCTCACTGACCTCGCCCCCCGTCACCAGTCCGAAGAACACGGTGTGGTCGCCACCCGGGACGGCGGCCTGCTTGGCGCATTCGATGTGCGCCAGCACACCGTCGATGAGCGGAACGCCGTGCCGGCCTTCCCGGTACCCCACGCCCTCGAAGCGGTTCGCCTCGACGGCCGCGAAACGACGCGCCAGCGCCTCCTGGTCCGCGGCGAGGATGTTGATCGCGAAGTGAGCCGCGGCCCCGAGCGCGTCGTGCATGTCGTGGCTGCGCTCCACCGCCACCAGCAGCAGCGGGGGCTCGAGCGACACCGACGCCACCGAGCTGGCGGTCATGCCGGCGGGCTGACCGTCGGCGTGGAGCGTCGTCACGACGGTCACTCCGGTGGCGAATCTCCCCAGGAGCTGGCGGAATTGGGCCGCCTCGACGCCGGGCATCACCATAGCAGCTGGAAGAGGACCGAAGGAGTCAACACCGCGCGCGCCGGCACGAAGTTGCCGGTTGCGCCGACCACAAGATCCGCCAGGCCGGGATGGCGCGCCAGGCGTCCCACGACGCGGCGCGCCAGCCGCTCCCATCCCACCCCCACGCCGATCAGGCGCTCGAGCAGCCACTTTCCGGCGAAGGCTCGGCGCCGGGCGGCGCGATAGGAATCGAGCAACGAAGCGGGCACGGGACCGTTGCCGCCGTTCGCGAGCGCGTTCGTGAGCACATCCGCGGCGAGCTCCGCTCCTCGCAACGCACTGTAGAGACCCTGCCCGGTGAACGGGTCGAAGAAATCGGCGGCATCGCCCACCAGCAAGCCGCCCCCGCCCGGCGCCACCGCGTGGCGCGACCATTGGGCGAACGGTCCCGTCACGAGCATCTCCCGCACCGGGACGGCGCTGCTGAAGCGGCCGCGCAATCGCGGAAAGCGGTCCAGCTCGGCCCGCAGCCCGTCCTCCCGGCGCAGCCGCGTCGCGCGCGACCGGGCCGCGGCCACGGGGAGCACGAGAGCCACCGTCGCCACGCCCCCGCCGATCGGCCCCATCCCCACGTAGCCCGGGCGGCCGATGTGCATCTCGCCCACGTCCCCGAGCCCGCCGACGTTCGCGTAGTGGGCAGTGAACGCCAAACGGGCTGGATATGACGTCCGGCGCAGCCCAAGACGCCGGGCGACGACGGACCGCAGGCCGTCAGCCCCGACCACCACGCGCGCCCGGTGGACGCGACGCGCGGCGCCTCCCCCGCGGGTGCGGGTCACGACGCCGCCCACGGCGCCGTGGTCGTAGAGCAGCTCCTCGACGGCGGCTCCTTCCTCTATTTGGGCGCCCGCCCGAACCGCTGCCTCCACCAGGAGCATGTCGAGCCGGGCGCGGGAGAGGGCGTAGCCATACGGGGCTGGGCTCGGGTAGCGGTGGCCTGCCGCGAATCGTCCCACCGCGTCCGTCCCATCCGGCGCCACCACGCGCATACCGTACAAGCGGCCCGGCGCGGCGCGTTCGATTTCCGGCACCAGCGCCGCATCCAGCCGTTCGAGCAACGGGGTGGCGGCGGGGCTCAAGTATTCGGAGCAAGGCTTGTCGCGGGGAAAGCGGGCACGGTCCAGGAGCAGGACTCTGGCGCCGGCGCGAGCGACGAGCAGCGCCG
>JBGPIW010000054.1:0-9609 GCA_041485045.1 Gemmatimonadota bacterium
ATTCATCTTCGCCCGTGGTGCGGAGCCTGAAGACGTGGTGGCGGCGCTGCACACGGCCCACCGCCGGCTCACCTTCGTGCGGGATCGCCAGACCGACTGACGGTGCGTTTCCCGCTCCCGCGCGATCCCTGGCCGCGGCTCGCGACCGAGCGAGCCACGCAGCGCGCGCAGCTGGCGATCTACCTCTCGGTCCTGCTCGTCACGGTCGGCGAAATCGTTCGGTCGCTCGGCCGCCAGCATGCCGTGATCTTCGAAGGGTACATGCAGGTCGGCGATCTCGTGCTCTCGGGCGGCGATCCCTACAGCCTGCGTCTCAACACCTGGCCCCCGTTCTTCTTTTTTATCGGCGCCGGGGTGTCGTTACTGGCGAGGCTCTCGCCGACCCTTGCCCTCCTGGTCTGGCAGATCGGCGATGTGCTCGCCATCTGGGGGTGTTGTCGACTGTCGGTGCAGCTGTTCGTGCCCGATGCGCGGCCGACCTTCTGGCCCCGGGACAGCGACCATCTGGCGTTCGGCTCTGGCGTCGTGCTGATCCCGTTCCTGATGGTGGCACGGCTGTTTCAGGAGCACGTGCAGCACACTCAGATCAACGCGCAGATCCTGTTTCTCGTACTGCTCGCGTTCACGCTGTTCCGCGCTCGGCGTGTGGCGGCGGGCGGTTTGTCCCTCGCGGTCGCGGCGAGCGCGAAAGCGGTCCCGATCCTCTTTCTCCCCTACCTCCTGTACAAGCGCGCCTGGCGGGAGTTCGGGTGGACGGTCGCGTTTCTCGCGATCCTGAACGTCGCGCTGCCGGTAGCGGTATTCGGGCCGGCGCGGGCGCTTGGGAGCTGGCGGACCTGGCGCGCGGTAGCAGGGCGCGAGACCGCCGATCCAACACCGCACTTCATGAACCAGTCGCTTCCGGCGGCGCTGAAGCGTCTGCTCACCACAGCGGGAAGCGCCCGGGACCCGATCCACTATGTGGTGGCCGATTGGTCGGCGCGGGGCGTGCAAATGGCGTTTGCCGCCGCGGCGCTCGCCGCGGCGCTGGTCCTCGCCTGGCGATTTCGGCGGCACCCGCGCGACTGGGCAGATCCCCGCACGGCCGCGGAGCTCGCGATCCTGCTCGGCGCCATGGTCGTCGTGGATCCTCTGGCCTGGAAGGCCCACTACGTCGTGCTGATCGTGCCGTACACGTTTGCCTGGTGGGCCCTGCGGCGACTTCCCGAGGGCGCGCCGGGCCGGTGGTGGAGCCGGGCTTTGTGGTGGGGCAGCTTCGCCTGCATCACGCTCAGCGCGCCCGCCCTCCTGGGGCGACACCTCCGCGACGTGCTGGAATCCCTGAATGTGATTCTCGTCGGGGCCCTGCTACTCCTCGCCCTGGCGGTTTCCCTCGTGGACCGGAGCGGATCCACAGGCGTCCGGGTAGCTTCCGAATCCACGTGAGCCAGCCGCAGCGTCTTACCCAAGAGGAAGAACGCAGCCTGCTCGTCCGCCTGCGCGCGCGCGAGGAAGGGGCACTGGGGGAGCTGTACGATCGGCTCTCGCCCTGGGTGCTGGGCGTCGCCTACCGAGTATTGGGCGATGCCGACGAAGCGGACGAAGTGCTGAGCGACGTGTTCGTGCAGGTGTGGCGGCGCATCGACCAGCACGATGCACGGCGTGGCCCGTTGACACCGTGGGTGTTGTCGATCGCCAGGAACCGCGCCCTCGATCTGCTGCGACGGCGACAGCGCTGGTGGCGCAAGGCGGAGCGTGTGGAACGGGCACAAGCGGTGGACGGGCTGGATGCCCTATCGGCGACGGAGACGACGGAAGCGTCGGTGCCGGGGTGGCCGGTGCATCGCGCGGTGCATCAGGCGGTCGCCGCGCTTCCCGAGGAGCAGCGACGCGTCGTCCTGCTCGCCTACTTCGATGGGTTGTCGCATTCGGAGATCGCGCAGCGCACCGGGGATCCGCTCGGAACGGTGAAGACACGGTTGCGGCTCGCACAGCAGAAACTGGAGGAGACCCTGCGATTTCTGAAGGACTGGACCGCATGAGCGACTGGTTGGGTATGGCCGCCACTCCACGGACTCCTCGGCCTGAGCTGAGAGATCGGGTCCTGGCCCGTGCGCTGGCCACACACCGCACGGCGTGGCCGTTCGCGGCAGCCGCGCTCCTGGTGCTCGGGGTCGCGGGCGGTGGCGTGCTGTGGCGCCGCGTGGCGACGTTGCAATCCGATCTCGCCGCGGCGCGCGACACCCTCGGGCTGCTGCGGCAACCGGGAACGCGCGTGATCGCCATCCCGGTCGTTACCGCGGGCCGGCCGGGCGAGCTCACAATTTTCGCGGACAGCCTCTCACACCGCTGGCTCGTGACCTGCCATAACCTCGCGCCGAACGGGCCCGGAGAGGCCTACCAGCTTTGGTTCGTGATGCAGCAGGGGATGCGCGCGGCGGCGTTGATGCCCATGGACGGCCCGGCGCCGATGCTGGTCACCCTCGACATGCCTCAGGGAGCGGGAAAAGTGATGGGGGTGGCGATGAGTCTCGAGCCGCGGGCGGGGTCGCTGGAACCGAAGGGCCCGATGCTGTTTCACGTAGATCTGTAGCGCTACCCTCCGCGGGCCAGCTCATGAACCGTCACGAGCTCCAGGATCTTCAGCTTTCGCTTTCCCATCGGCAGTATGATCGAAACCGTCTGGCCGACCTTGCCGCCCAGCAGCGCCTTGCCGAGGGGGGAGGCCATCGACACCGGCATCTCGGTAGCCGCGTCGTTACCCTCGATGAACTCGCCCAGGGTCAAGGCGTAGGTCTCTTTCGCTTTGGTCACCACGTCCTGCACCGTCACCCGCGAGCCGAAGCCCACGCGATCCTTCGGAATATCCTTGTCGGAAACGTCCGATAACTTGGAGAGCCGCAGCTTGAGGTGATGCGCCCGGGCCGTAGCGAACTGTTGTCGCTCGAGCGCCGCTTTGTACTCGGAATTCTCCCGCAGGTCTCCATGGGCGCGCGCCTTCTCGATCTCCTTCGGCAGAACGAAGTTGATCTCGTGATTCAGGCGCTCGACTTCCGCCTGCAGCCGATCCTTGAGTTCCTGTAACATGCGCGGGCGTACAAGCTAGATATTATCGGGCACTGGTGCCACTACGGAGCCGGGACTGGTGGGAGGTCGGCTGCAGGGGCGACATTTCGTTCCGGTGCAAGGCCTCGTCGAGCTTTCCAAACCGCGCATCACACAGCTCGTGGTGCTGACGGCCGCCGCGGGCTACTACCTCGGCACGCGCGGCGCATTTCGGCTCCCGGTGTTCGCGGCCACTGTGGTGGGTACGGCCCTCGTCGCAGCCGGGACCAACACCTTCAACATGATCCGGGAGCGCGCGGTGGACGCCACGATGCGTCGGACCCGCGGCCGCCCCCTGCCCAGCGGGCGCGTCTCGGTGCGCGCGGCGATCGTCTTCGGAGCCATCACGGCGGCGGCGGGCATCGCCCTCCTGGCCTGGCGCGTGAATCTCCTCACGGCGGCCCTGGCAAGCCTCACGCTGGTGAGTTACGTGTGGTTCTACACGTCACTCAAGCGGCGCAGCACATTGAACACGCTCGTGGGCGCCGTCCCCGGAGCCCTTCCGGTGCTGGGCGGGTGGACGGCCGCGGGCGGGGCGCTCGACGCGCCCGCGTTCGCCCTGTTTTGGACGTTGTTCCTGTGGCAGCTGCCGCACTTCCTGGCCCTCGCCTGGATGTATCGCGAGGACTATCGCACCGCCCAGCTCCAGATGCTGTCGGTGGACGACCGCGACGGACACCGCACGGGGCGCATGGCCCTGCTATACGCGGTGGCGTTGCTGCCGGTGAGCCTGCTGCCCACGTTGCTCGGTGTGACGGGGAGCGTCTACTTCTGGGGCGCGCTAGCACTGGGGATCCTCTACGCGGGGGCCGGTGCGCTGATGCTGCTGGACGCGAACCGTCGCGCGTGGTGGGTCTTCCTCGCGTCCATCATCTATTTGCCCGCACTGCTCACGCTCGCGGTACTCGACAAGGTGAGGGTCTCATGACCTGGATCGGCCGGCAGCGCCATTGGACCGGCGTCGTGGTCGTCGCGTTGGCGGCATGCGCCCCGGGGCACGGGGAGACCAGCGTGGCGCCGGCCGCTACCATCGCGCTCGAGACGCAGACGAGCGGCGTCGCCGCGCTGTTGCAGGCGGTCAGCGCACCCAGCAGTCGAGTCGCCTGGGTGAGCGGCCACGCCGCGGCCGTGCTGCGGACCACGAATGGCGGCGCTTCCTGGGAGACCATTTCTGTTCCCGGGGCGGCCGCGGACTCGTTGCAGTTCCGCGACGTTCACGCAGTGGATGCCGATGTGGCTTACCTCCTCGCCTCGGGGCCGGGGAGCCGCTCGCGCATCTACAAGACGACGGACGGAGGCCGCAGCTGGGAGCTGCAGTTCACGAACGCCGACTCGAGCGGGTTCTACGACTGCCTCGCATTCTGGGATGCCGCGCGCGGTATCGCGTTCAGCGACGCTGTGGCGGGCCGCTTCCTGGTTCGCGTCACCCAGGACGGGGGAGCGCACTGGGACTTGGTGGCGGACGAGACGCTGCCGCGGGCGCAGCCGGGCGAAGGGGCGTTCGCAGCGAGCGGCACGTGCGTGGCCGCGCTCGATCGCACCCAGGTGTGGATCGGCACCGGTGCGGCGGACTCCGCCCGCGTGTTGCACAGCCGGGACGCCGGACGCGCGTGGGTGGTGGCCGTGACGCCGATCGCGGGCGGGCGTACGTCGGGGATCGCCGCCCTGGCGTTCCGCGACACGCTGCACGGGATCGTGCTGGGAGGAGACGTCGCGGACCCGAACACACGAAGCGACAACGTGGCGGTCACCTCGGATGGGGGCCGGACCTGGCACGCCGGGGGCCGGCCGCGCTTCGCCGGCGCCGTCTATGGCGCCGCTGCAATTCCCGGACGCCCGGGGTGGGTGGTGGCGGTCGGTCCGCGCGGGCTCGACTACTCGACCGATGACGGGATGAGCTGGACGAGCGTCGATACGCTTGCGTACTGGAGCGTGGGCTTTGGATCGAGAAATACGGGGTGGGCGGTGGGGCCGGGAGGGCGCATCAAGCAGATCCGACTGCCTTAGGTTAGTCGCCCTGTCTGTCCATCTGTCAGTCTCGAACGAGGGCTTTCGCCTGTTGCACCAGATTTTCCACTGTCAAGCCAAACTCTCTGTAAATCTTCTGGTATGGCGCTGATGCCCCGAAGCGATCGATCCCCACAATCACGCCGCGCTCCCCCACCCAGCGGTACCAGGGCTGCGGCGCCGCCGCTTCGATGGCGACGCGCTGGGGCACCGCGGGTGGGAGGACCGCGTCGCGGTACTCCTGCGGCTGCCGCGCGAAATACTCGAGGCACGGCATGCTGACGACCCGGGCGCGGATCCCCTCCGTGGCGAGCCGCTCGAACGCACCCAGCGCGAGCTCGACCTCCGACCCCGTCGCGAGGAGGATCACCTGCGGCGCCTTCCCTGGGGCGTCAGCGAGCACGTAGCCGCCACGTTGCAGGCCGGCCGCGGGCGCGTACTTCGCCCGGTCCACGACCGACACCTTCTGTCGCGTGAGCACGAGGGCGACGGGGCCCTGCTCGTGACGGATCGCGGCCCGCCACGCTTCGGTGGTTTCCGAGGGGTCGGCCGGGCGGATGACGGTCATGTTGGGAATCGCGCGCAGTGCGGCGAGCTGTTCGATCGGCTGGTGGGTGGGACCGTCCTCCCCCAAGCCGATTGAGTCGTGCGTGAACACGTAGATCACCCTGAGATGCGCGAGCGCCGCGAGCCGGATCGCCGGCCGCATGTAGTCGGAGAAGATGAGAAACGTCCCACCGAAGGGGACGAACCCCGCATGATACGCGAGGCCGTTCAGCACCGCGCCCATCGCGTGCTCGCGCACGCCGAAGTGAAAATTGCGCTCGGTGAACAGGCCGGCGGCGACGTCTCCCGATCCCTTGATATGCGTAAGGTTGGACCCGGTCAGGTCGGCCGACCCACCGATCAGCTCGGGGAGTCGCGCGGCGATCGCGTTCAGCACCTTGCCCGAAGCGGCGCGCGTCGCCTGGGCGTCCGCCGGTCCGAATGCCGGCAGTGCGCCGTCCCAGCCCTCGGGGAGTCGTCCGGCAATCCGTCGCTCGAGCTCCGCCGCGAGCTCGGGGTGGGCGGTGCGGTAGGCCGCCCAGCGCATCTGCCACTCGCCGTGCAGCAGGCCGCCGCGCTGTGTGGCGCGCCGCCATTGGGCGAGCGCTTCCTCGGGAACGAAGAACGGCTCCAGGGACGGCCAGCCGAGGTGCTGTTTGGTCAGTTTCACCTCATCAGCGCCCAATGGCGCGCCATGCGCCTCGGCGGTGTCCTGCTTGTTCGGGCTGCCGTAGGCGATGTGGGTGCGCACGATGATGAGGGAGGGACGGTCCGTCGCGTCCTGCGCCTGCCGGATCGCGTGATCGATCGCGGCGACGTCGTTGCCGTCGGTCACGCGCTGGACATGCCAGCCGTAGGCCTCGAACCGCTTCGCGGTGTCGTCGGAAAACGCGAGGTCGGTGGAGCCGTCGATCGTGATGTGGTTGTCGTCGTAAAAGCCGATCAGTTTGCCGAGCCGCAGATGGCCGGCGAGCGAGCACGCCTCGTGGCTGATCCCCTCCATCATATCGCCGTCGGACGCGAGGAAGTACGTCCGGTGGTCCACCACGGTGTGGCCGGGCCGATTGAACAGGGCGGCGAGCTGCGCCTCGGCGATGGCCATCCCTACCGCGTTCCCGACGCCTTGGCCCAGCGGTCCGGTGGTCGCTTCAACCCCCGGGGTCACGCCATGCTCGACGTGCCCGGGCGTACGACTCCCCCATTGGCGGAACTGCTTCAGGTCGTCGAGCGACAGGTCGAATCCTGACAGGTACAGAGCCGCATACATCAGCATGCAGGCGTGGCCGCACGACAGGACGAAGCGATCGCGGTCGGGCCAGGCGGGATCGGCGGGGTCAACGCGGAGATGCCGCTGCCACAGCACCCACGCGAGCGGGGCCAGCGCCATGGCGGTGCCCGCGTGGCCCGAGTCAGCCTGCTGCACCGCGTCCATGGCGAGCGCGCGGACGGTATTGATGCAGAGCTGTTCCGTGGCGGTGGCGTCGTCAGTCCGGGTGTCGGTCATGCGGTGCTCGGGAGAAACGGCGCGAGGAACGGTCAGATCAGACCCGACTTCGCCGCTTCCCACAGCTGGTACAGCCGATCGAATCCGTTCACGAGGAGATCGACCTGTTGGGGGCTCGGGCTGGCACGCGCCGCGATCTTCAGCTCGAGCGCGACCTGGGGCATCTCGCGCCGCCCCTGGCCTCGGGCTTCCGCCTCGACCAGGTCCAGGATCTCGAGGATCCGCTGACGCACGCCCGCATCATCGGGAACTTGCCACAGATAATCGGCGGACTGCTTGCCCTCCACGCACAGCTTGCCGAGGGTATCGAGCAGCGGCGGGTGAGCGCGGCGCGAGGATTGAGGATCGCCCATACGAGGTCGTAATCTAATCCGGATCGGGGTATAAGGCGCGGATCGGATTGCCCGGGCTGCCATGCCCCTCTAGTTTGCGAGGCCTATGATCCCACTGCTCGTGGTTGCCGCCGTCCTGCAGCAGGCGGCCGTCATCGCCCCCGACTCCGGGGAAGTGCACCTGCGCAACATCCGCCAGATCACCTTCGGCGGCCAGAACGCCGAGGCGTATTTCTCCCGTTCCGGGCGCCAGCTCATCCTCCAGCGGACCCCCGGGGATACGGGCTGCGATCAGCAATACGTCGTGAATACCGACGGCACCGGCCTCCATCGCGTGTCGAGCGGGCAGGGCCGGACGACCTGCGGCTACTTCTTCGCCGGCGACACGCGGATCTTCTATGCGAGCACCGAGCATGCCGACAAAGCGTGCCCGCCGCGCCCCGACTACTCGCACGGCTATGTGTGGGCGCTGTTCGACTACGACATTACTGTGGCCGACTCGAGCGGCGCGCACCCGCAGCGTCTCACCGATAATCCGGGTTACGACGCCGAGGGGACCCTGTCGCCCGACGGGCAGACGATCGTCTTCACGTCGCTGCGTGACGGCGACCTCGACATCTACACGATGCGAACCGATGGGACGAATGTGCGGCGGCTCACCCACACGCTGGGATACGACGGGGGTCCGTTCTTCTCGCCCGACGGCAAACAGATCGTCTACCGCGCGTATCATCCCGCCACGGCCCAGGACAGCGCTGACTACCGGACGCTCATCGGCCAGCATCTCGTGCGGCCGCTCCAGATGGACCTGTGGGTCATGAACGCCGACGGCACCGGCCAACGGCAGGTGACGCATCTGCCGGGCGCGAGCTTCGCCCCGTATTTCACGCCCGACGGCACACGGATCATTTTCGCATCCAACTACCAGAATCCCCGCTCACGCAACTTCGATCTCTATCTCGTCAACGCCGACGGTACGGGGCTCGAACAGATCACGACTGACCCCGATTTCGACGCCTTCCCGATGTTCTCTCCCGACGGCCGTCAGCTCGTCTGGGCGTCGAACCGGCACGGCAGCGTCCCGGGCGAGACGAACATCTTTATCGCGGACTGGGTCGCGCAGCCGTGAGCTTGCGCGACAAGGTCGCGGCCGAAGCACGCAGCTGGGCCAAGGCGATCGGCATCGCCGTCGCCATCTGGCTCGTGCTGCGCTCCTACGTGGTGGAGGCGTTTCGCATCCCCTCGCCCAGCATGGAGAACACGCTCCTGGTCGGGGACTTCCTGTTCGTGGACAAGACCGGCTACGGCGGCGAGTTCCAGATCCCGTTCATCGGCGTACGCTTCGGTCGCCTCCCCGGCTACGCCACGCCGCATCGCGACGGGATCGTGATCTTCCGCTCCGCCGAGGACTCGACGCCGAATCTCGACGTCGTGAAGCGCCTCATCGGAGAGCCCGGCGACACGCTGCAGATGGTGAACGACACGCTGATCCGCAACGGCCAGCGGCTGGAGGAGCCGTACGCGCTGCACCTCGCCGACGGCGCGATGACGACGCCCGCACTGCAGCTCGAGCAGATGCGCACCCGCCAGCTCTCGCACTACGTGGGCACCGACCCCGAGCACTACCATCCGACGCCCCACACTTGGGGGCCGCTGGTCGTCCCGCCCGAGAGCTACTGGGTCATGGGGGACAATCGCGACGACTCCTGGGACAGCCGGTTTTGGGGATTCCTGCCGCGATCTCACATCGAGGGCCGGCCGCTCATCATCTATATGAGCGTCGCCCTGGATCCCTTTCGCATCCGCTGGAATCGCCTGTTGCACCACCCCGGCTAGATCCGTCGCCTCCCGAGCGACGTAATGGCTCATGGAGGTCGTGAGTGTGATGGCCACCATGTCGGATGCCCCGGTCCCGGACCAGCGGCTCGTGGGTCGGATGGCCGAGGGGGAGGATATCGCCCTGGGCGAGCTGTACGATCGCTACGGGAGAACGCTGTACGCGCTCGCGATGGCCATCGTGCGCGAGCCGGCGGACGCCGAGGAAGTGGTCGTGGATGCCTTCGGGCAGGCATGGCGACAGGCCTCCGCGTTCGATCCGCGGCGCGGCAGCGTGGGCGCCTGGCTGGCGACCATCGC
>JBGPIW010000055.1:0-9573 GCA_041485045.1 Gemmatimonadota bacterium
ACGTGGGCGTGCTGGTGCCCGTCGAGATGCGTGATCCGCAGCCCCGTGGCACGTAGGCGCTCGATCTGTGCCGTACATTCCCGCGCCACCTCCGCACCGTCGATCTTTCCCGCCAGGGCGCGACCGACGAAACGCACGAGCGGATACAACCGCTTCCTCCTCGAATCGTACAGGGTGGGCACGGCATCCGGGGGTGACACCGGCTGCCCCATCGTCAGGTTGAGGTGCAGCCCCACGGTCAACGCCGGCAGCTCGCGCGCGGCGCGCACGGCCGCCTCGAAGCCCGGCGTATTGACGAGCAGCGACGCCGCGGTGACCACCCCGGCGCGGTGCGCTTCCACAATGCCGCGGTTCGTGCCCTCGGACAGCCCGAAGTCGTCGGCGTTGATGACGAGCCGCCGGATGCCTTCCGGTCGCGGAGGCTCCGCGGTAGTGTCCAACGTGCTCACCGGTCCCGCGCCATGTTCCCATCCCTCGGCCACCAGCTCGTCGCGCTGACGCTCTGCACCGGCGAGGTCCTGGTGCGCGCGATCCGGATCCGCCTCCTCGTCCCCACGAGCGGCCTCTCGCTGTGGCGAGCGGTGACCGTCAACGCGTATGGCGACGCGGCCTCCGCCGCCACGCCGGGCCGCCTGGGTGGCGAGCCGGCCCGGTTTCTAGGATTCCGCCGCGCCGCGGTTCCCGCGCCGGAGGCGCTGGCCGGACTGGCGGTCGAGTCAATGATCGACTGGATGCTGCTCGGCCTCGCCACGGTGGTCCTAAGCCTCGCGCTCGCCGGAACGGCGGCTGAAGGCGCGCGCCGCCTCGTGGTACTCGCCACCAGCCCGAACGCCCGGATGCTCGTGGCCCTGGTCCTGGGACTCATCGTGCTGTGCGCTGTCGTCGCCTGGAGATACCACCGCCGCGCGCCAACCGCCGCTTCCATGACCCTCGCTCTGGCATGGCGCCGCGCCCGTGCGCTCGGGTGGCGCCCGGTGGCGCTCGCCGCCGGGCTCACCACCCTCAGCATGGCGGCGCGCACGGCGATCCTCCCGGTGCTGGTCGCGGGCCTTCCGGGGATTGCCCCCGGGGCCGTCGTGCTCGGCTCGTTCGCCCTGCTCTTCGGCCAACTGGCGCTCCCGACCCCGGCGGGAGCGGGCGGGGTCGAGCTGGCGTTCATCGGTGGCTTCGCGGGGATGGTCGGGTCGGGGGACCTGGCCGCTCTGCTCCTCGCCTGGCGCATCTACACGCTGATCCTGGGCGCCGCGCTCGGCGCAGTGCTGTTCGCGCGCGTCTCGATCGCCTCCTGGGCCACCAGGCGACGGTACAGCGCGAAGAGCTCCGTGAACGTCCGGTCCCAGCTGTAACGCGACTGGGCGACCTTCCGGGCACGGCCGCCGGCGGCCCGCAAATCGGTCGCCGCGAGCTCGGCCACGGCCCGCGCGCAATCGTGCGCATCTCCGGGTCGATACGTCCGCCCCCAGTCTGCGTCGGAGAGCAGCCGGCCGATCCCCGCGGCATGGACCCCCACCACCGGGAGGCCGCTCGCCATCGCCTCGAGCGCCGCGAGTCCGAACGTCTCGTAGGGACAGGGCGCGAGGAACAGGTCGGCGCTCGCATAGGCGCGCGCCAGCCGAGCGCGGTCCTCCAGGAAGGGGAGCACGCGCAGCAGGTCCGGCCGATCGCGAGCCTGCCGCTCGAGTCGGGCGCGCAAGTGTCCTTCGCCGATCAGCACGAGTCGCATCCCCGTCAGCCGGTGGAATTCCGGGAGTGCATCGAGGACCAGTGCGAGCCCCTTTTCCGCCGACAGACGTCCGACGTACAGGGCTACGCGCTGGGGCGGAGCGGCGCCCACCTCGGCCTTCCACGCGGGATCGCGCCGCAGCGGATGGAAGAGCTCGCTGTCGACACCCAACGGCACAACAGCCGTGTGCGCGCCGGCGGCGGGTAGGTTGTCGGGACTCGCGGCCAGCATGAGGTCGAACCGGCGGTGCGCGGCACGGAGGTAACTGGTCACGAGCCGGTCGACGACGACCCGAACCGGCCAGCTGAGCCGCGCCAGATAGAGACGAGGGTTTTCGTGGACGAACGCCGTGAGCCGCGCGCCCGTGCCTCGGGCCGCCCGGCGCGCGAGCCAGGGCGCCAGGTAGGGGCTCCCGACCTCGATCACGTCGGGGCGCTCGTCTCGGACGATCGCCCCGACCTTGTGTCCCGCGACGAGGAAATGGTAGCCCGGACTTGCGGGCACGCCGGGTCCTCCGACCAGGTAGACGCGTGAGCGCTCCCATTGGGCGACCGCGTTCCGTTCCGCCGGCACCACGACGACGTGCTCCAGGTCGCGTCGCGGGGCGACCCAGCGCGCCTTCTCGGCGAGGTAGCGGCGCACGCCGCCGCCGCGCGGAGAATAGAACTCGGTGAGGTCGAGAACCTTCACACGGCAGCGGCCAGGGCGCCCGAGCGTTGACCGCGGCCGAGAACCAGGCGCTCGTAGTGGTCGAGCAGCCGCCGCGTCACTTCCGGCCAGCGGTACCGCGCGGCCGTCAGCTGCGCGTCGATGCTCATGCGCGCCATGGTGCGGGGCTCGCTGAGGAGGGAGTGGACGGCGCCGGCGAACGCGCTGGGCGAGCTGGGGGAAACGAGCAGTCCGTTCACGCCCGGGGTGACGATCTCACCGACGCCCCCGGCGTCCACCCCCACGACCGGGAGCCCGGAGGCAAACGCCTCCAACACCACGTTGCCGAAGGTTTCGATCTGCGAGGGAAAGACGAACAGGTCGGCGCTGGCGTACCAGCGAGACAGCTCGGCGCCCTCCACGCAGCCCGTGAAATGCGCCTCCGGGAGGTCGGAGGCGAGCTCGGCTTGCATTGGGCCCCGGCCCACGATCACCAGTTTGAACCGGGTTTCGCGCTGCGCGAGGAGGCGCATCGCCCGCACCAGGAATCGCAGGTTTTTCTCCCGGCCCAGCCGTCCGACGTAGAGCAGGATGGGCATCCCGTCCGCCGCGATGTCCGCACGCAGGGACGGGCTGCGGAACTCCGGCGCAAAGCACATCGGGTTTACCCCGCGCTGCCAGAGGGCGACGTTGCGTACGCCATAGCCGCGCAGCGCGTCCGCCGAGCTGCGGGACGGCGCCAGGGTGATCGAGCATTGGTTGTAGAACCGACTGACCAGCCCGCGACCGAGCCGGTCGAGCGCCCCGAGCCCGTAATGGGGCAGCAGTGAGACGAAATCCGTGTGAAAACTCGCGACGACCGGGAGGCCGCGGCGGCGGGCGTAGCGCAGCCCGTACAGGCCGAGCAGGCTCGGCGTCACCACGTGCATCAGGTCGGGCGCGAAGCGGTCCAGCACCGGATCCAGCGTCTCGGCCCGCGGCAACGCGAGCCGGTAATCGGGGTAGAGCGGGATCGGCACGCCGGCCACGGTGTGCACGCGGCCGCGCCAGGGGAGGGTCGCCTCGGGCTTCACCGCCGACAGAAACAGAAAATCGACTGCCGCGTCGAGCAGCGTGGTGGCCAGCTCGGAGAGCGTCCGGGTGACCCCGTCGATGACGGGGGGCAGGGCGTCGCTGCAATATGCGATTCGCATGCGGGCTCCGGAGCGAGACTTGGCCGAGCGTGCCGGCGTCACGTTACCGCGCCCGCTGCACGTGGGGTAGGGGATGGCAGCCATTGTGAGGCTTTCCCTGCAGGTGCAGATTGACACGACTCGTGCACTTCCTCGTCCTGCTGTTCATGGCCGTGGCGCCGCTGGCCGCCCAGCAGGCCTCGCCCTATGTACCCCTCCGACACTGGGCGATGCCGTATGTGGAACATCTGATCGCCGCGGGCGTGCTTCAGGATCCGACCCCGCTCACCCGGCCATTGCGTCGCGCGGATCTGGTCCGCGCCCTCGAGGCCGTCGATACCGCCGCCATCAGTGCCGCTGCGGCCGGGCTGGTCGCTCGCTTGCTCGCGGAGTTTCGGCCTCCTGTCTCCGGGGACCACTTCCGGATCGAGGGCGACGTCGGCCTGGCGGCCGCAACCGAGCCGCTGCGGGATCCGCTGGAAATCGGTCGGGGGGTGCCTCGGCGGCCCATCGGCCCGAGCCACGCCTTCGTTTCGGGGGGCGTCGCCTTGCAGGCGCAATTCGGTCCCTTCGTCGCCGTCACCCATCCGACCGAAGACACCCGGCTGCGGTTCGATCCGGACTGGTACGACGGGCGCCGCAACGGCTTCCGCGTCGCCGAGGCGTACCTCGACGGCCAGTGGCGCTACGGCGAGGTGTTCTTCGGCGTCCTGGATCGCAACTGGGGCCCCAGCGGCATCCAGGGGCTCCTCCTATCCGACAACCCGTACAACCTCGATCACTTGGGCCTGAGAGCCGGCACGCCGGGAATGCAGCTGCAGGTGATCGTCGCACAGCTCGATTCGCGCCCGGACTCGACCGGCGCGCTCGCGAACCGCTACATGGTCCAGCACCGGCTCTATCTTCGGCCACACGGCCGCTGGACGGTCGCACTGTGGGAAGGCACCGTGTGGGGAGGTGCCAACCGGCAACTCGAGCCCTGGTACCTGAACGCCTTGAACCTCGGATGGATCGTGCAAGGCTATGCAGGAGTGGGGAACGCCAACAATCTGTTGGGCCTGGATTGGGAGCGTCGCGGTGCGGTGACGGCGTTCGGCCAGCTCATGCTCGACGACATCCAGATCGACCACCAGGTCCCCGCCGACAAGAAGCCCACGAGCTATGCCCTGACGGTGGGGGCGAAGGGCGGTGTCGGGCGACTTGCCATGAGCTGGATCGTGTTCTACACGCAGGTGGCGAATCTCACGTACCGCAACGAGGACAGCGTCCAGATCCCGCTGTTTCACTTCCTCGGCACGGGTCGCAACTTCGCCGATTACGACCAGGTGACGGCCAAGCTCGACCTCCTGGCGCGCAGCGGTTTGCTCCTTGAGCCGGAGCTTACCCTGTTGCGCCAGGGCGAGGGCGACCCACGGTTGCCGCATCCGCTGGTGCCGGACTATCCCGCAACGGCGAAGCTCTTCCAGGGCGTCGTGGAGCGGACGGTGCGCCTTGCGCTCGGGGCGAACTGGGAGTGGCGGGAGTGGGGCGTGGTCGCCAACGGGGGCGTCCACCTGGTTCACAACGCGGGGCACGTTCCCGCAAGGAAAGAGACTCGGTGGGTCGGCTCGGTGGCCTTTAGTCACCGTTGGCACACCGGGGGCGTGCTGCGGTAACCGCCTTCAGCGCAAGAACTGCCGGTACACTGTCGCTGTCAGCTCCGCCGTCCGCCGCCACGTGAACCCCTCCGCCCGGTTCATCCCGAGCGCGATCAACGCCTCGCGCCGGTCCTGGTCCTCTGACAGCTCGACCAGTGCCTGGACGTACGCCGCAGGGTCGCGTCCGTCGACGATGACGGCGGCGTCTCCCGCAACCTCGCGCAGGCCGCCGGCACCGGACGTCACCACCGGCAGACCCGACGCGAACGCTTCCAGCACCGGGAAGCCGAACCCTTCGTAGAGCGACGGGAACAGCAGCACGTCGGCGGCGCTGTAAGCGCGGCGCAGCGTACTCTCGTCCGCTGCGGGGACGCTGCGCAAGAAGCGGCGCAGACCGAGACGCTCGACCAATTGCTCCTGCTCGGCCGTCAGGCGGCCGCCGACCTGCAGCAGGTGAACGTCCACCCCCACTTCCATCCGCAGCCGGGCCACGGTCTGGATGACGAGCGGGACGTTCTTGCGGTCGACGGTGGATCCCACGTGGAGCACCACGAACGCCTCCTCCGGGATGCGCCAGTCGCGTCGGCCGCGCTCGCGTCCTCCGGGGGCTTCCCGGAAGAAGGCCCGGTCCACGCCGAAGGGGACGACGTGGATCTTTTTGTCGTTGCCCAGCCAGGTGGCGAGCTCGCGGCGCAGCCATTCGGTCCCCACGAGAAACGCATCGGCGGCGCGCAGCGCCTTGAGGGTGCGCCGCAACAGCCGGTTGCGGAACGATTCGGCGAGGCCGCCGGTGGGCGAGCGCAGCACGATGACCGGCATGAGGTCGTGCACCGTGATGACCACGGGTCGTCGGCCCGCGCGGAACAGGAGGTGCGCGTAGGTATGGTCGAGGATGTGCACGACATCGGCGCGTTTCGCCTGGCGGCCGAGGCGCACCGGATAAAAGAAGAAGCGCGCCGCGAACCCCTGCGGTCCGCGCAACGGACCGGGCAGCACCACCCGGGAGGCATCGATGGGCTGATTCCACCAGCGCGTGTAGCTGCCGGAGGTGCGGCCGTCGGGCCCGGCGTCGCGCGTCAGCTCGCCGATGTGCGCGGCGAGCCGGATCTCGAACCCCGGGTCGCCGCTCTCGAGCCAGTCGTGCAGGCGGTGGGCGTACTTGTCCATCACCGCCGCGCGGTCCAAGGGGAGGTCGGGGACGAGCAGGACGCGGGACATGAGCTAGCGTGGTCCTCGGGTGGTGAGCGATTGCCAGAAGGCGAGGGTGCGCTCCGCGACGGCGTCGTCGCTGAACAGCTCGATCGCCCGCGCGCGCGCCGCCCGGGCGAGGATCGCCCGCCGATCGGCATCGAGCACTTCACCGATCGCTCGCGCGAGCGCCGCGGCGTCGCCGGGCGGGGTGACGATCCCGGCCGCACCGATGAGCTCCGGCAGCGCACCGGTGTCGGAGCCGATCACGGCCACTTCGTGCGCCATCGCCTCGATCAATGTCGTCCCGGTGGGCTCGTTCCACGTCCCCGACGGCCGTGAGGGGGCGACGAGGACGTCCCAGGACGGCCACTGCAGGGCGAGCTGCTCGGGCGGCAGGGCGCCCACCCAGTGCACCCGTGCGGCGAGCCGGAGCTCACTGGCGAGGCGCTCGAGGCGCTCGCGCTCCGGGCCGTCACCCGCCACGATCAAGCGCCACGTCGCGTGCCGGTGCAGCGCCAAGGCCCCAAGCAAGGTATCGAGCCCGCGGTGCGGCACCAAGCGGCCGACGAACCCGATGGTCAACCCGTCGTGCACGTCGTGCGAGGGTATCGGCGGGACGGCGGCGCCTTGCGGCGGTACGACGCTGACGGGCAGGGCGGGGGCCTCGCGCTGGACCAGGGTGGCGGCTCCGGTGCTCGCCGCCAGCACGCCCGCGAGGCGCCGCAGCGTGCGCCGCCGCCGCCAGCGGTCGAGCCACGATCGGTCCCCGTCCACGTTGGCGGAGGTCACGAGCACCGTCGGCACGTGCATCCGTGCGGCGAGACGGACGAGCTGGCGCGCCAGGGCGGTTTCCGGCTCCGCTTCGACCTGCACCAGCTCCGGCCGCTTGTCGCGGACCAGCGCCGCCAACGCGCGCGAGGCGAACTGGGCTTGCGCGGGGTCCCCCACGTTGTGCATCGCGATGGGGAAGACCTCGAGCCCTTGCTGGCGCTCCCAGGTGGTTTCGCGCGTGCGGTCGAGCGCCGGATCGCGCCACCGTTGCGGCACGGCCACCGTCAACTCGAGTCCCCGGCCGGCGAGCGCGCGCAGCTTGCCGCGAGCCGAAGGCTCGATGAACACGTGGCCGGCGATGAGAATCCGGTGCATTACGGGCTTGTGGGTGGAGTCGAATGCGGAATGCAGAATGGGGAATGCGGAATGTTCGGTCGGACCTCCCAGGCGCGGGATGACTGAGGAACGGTGTCCTGACCCAGTCCATTCCGCATTCTGCATTCCCCATTCCGAATTTTTATGGGCGGTACAGGACTCGAACCTGTGACCTCCGGTATGTGAGACCGGCGCTCTAACCAGCTGAGCTAACCACCCGCTGAGCCGTGGCTCGGCACGGCACAAGCTAACTCTGGACCGGGTGGGCGTGAAGCGGGATGAGAGAAACCCATCAACACCTCGTTGACGGGTTCACTCCGGGAATCGTCCAAACGGGTCCCGACTGGTTGGCGCGCCGGCTAAATCTCGGTTCTCCGGTGTGCGATCAAGCGCAGCAGTCCCTTGATGCCCATGTGGAGCACGAGGTAGGCGAGGATCGCGATGACGATCGGGAGGGCCAGCGTGGAGCCTTCAGCCGTCGGGCTCGCCACGATTCCCCGAAACATCGCGTAGAAGGGATCGGTGATGCCGCGGATGAATTGTACGAAGCCGGCGCTGGAGTTGGCCCCGATCAAGGCGAGGACGAGCCGAATGGCCAGCAAGGTGTACACGGCGTAGAAGGCGTAGTCGACGACCTGCGCGACGCGCGTCAGGCTGCGCGCGCGACCCGCTTCACGGTCGGAGCCGACGACCTCATCGATCGCCTTGCCGCGAAATTTCTCGGCGACCTGGTCCATCCGCTGACCTTCCATGCGCGTCGCGTGCTCGGCTCGCTCGGCGATGTCGGCGTTCACATCGCGGTCGACCTGCGACTTGACCGAATCGTGCAGGACCGCGCGACGCGCTTCGCCGACGGCCACCTTGTTGTCTTCCATGGCTGCTCCTCTATGAATGTCGCGATTCGACGTGCTGATCGAACCGATCTCACCACCATCGAGGATACTCCAGACTGTCGCCATGGGTATGGCCCGGAGGGATGGAAAGAGACCTACATCCGTTGAGGGATGGTGTGCGGGAAGGGACGCGGGAACAGGATGGGCCCTCCAGGATTTGAACCTGGGACCGACGGATTATGAGTCCGCTGCTCTAACCACTGAGCTAAGGGCCCGGAACGACCGGCAGAATGTAATCACAGCAATCCGCCCCGCCGCAACCGCCCCACCTGATCCTGCGCCGAATCGTACGCCGCGATCACCTCGGTCGGGGTGACGGTGGCGACGCCGGCCTTGCCGACTTCGATCCCCGCGGCGTACGTGGCGAGCTCTGCCGCCTCGCGCACCGAGGCGCCGGCCGCCAGCGCGGTGCCGACCCACGCGGTGACGGTATCCCCCGCACCGGACACATCGTACACCCCGCGTGACAAGGCGGGGATGCGGGTGAGCTGGCGGTCCTTGGTCAGCAGGCCCATGCCCTCGGCGCCGAGCGTCAACAGCAGGTTGTCCACGCCGAGCCGGTCGAGGACTTCGGGGAGGGCGTCGGGGTGCGCCAGATCGAGCGCCGCGCCCATCGCCTGCTCGAGCTCGCGCCGGTTGGGCTTGAACACCGTCGCACCGCGGTACGCGAAGAAGTGCCGGAATTTGGGATCGACGACCACCGGCACGCCGCGCCGCCGGGCCGATCCCATGGCGCGCTCGATGACGGCGGGGGTGAGCGCCCCCTTGTTGTAGTCCTCGATGAGCAGCGCGTCGGCGTCCGCCATGGCACGCTCGAGCGCGTCGGCCAGGGCTTGGGCGGAGCGGTCGGGGACGGGGTCGTCCACTTCCTCGTCGATGCGTACGACTTGTTGGCCACGGGCGACGACGCGCGTCTTCGAGGTGGTGGGCCGCTCGGGCACGACGACGAGCCAATCGTCGCCGAGCCGGTGTTGTGCGAGCTCTCCTCGCAGCGAGTCACCGCGGGCGTCATCGCCGATCGGCGCGACCAGCCGGCCCTCGGCGCCGATCGCCGCCACGTTGGCAGCGACGTTGCCCGCTCCGCCGAGGGCGACGCGCCGCTGGCGCACGGTGACGACCGGCACCGGCGCTTCGGGAGAGATCCGGTCCACGTCACCCGCCAG
>JBGPIW010000056.1:0-9570 GCA_041485045.1 Gemmatimonadota bacterium
CCGCGAGCAGAAGACCTACATGGACGCTCGCAAGGACGACGCCCCGTCCCACTATTTCCGCATGATGAAGGAGCTGACCCTGCTGGGCTACTTCACCTCGGAGATCGGCTATACCCAGGCGATGCGCTACGTCGAAGCGCCGGGCCGCTACGATCCGTGCGTGCCGTTCACGCTCGGCGAGACCGCTTGGGCGCCCCACGCGTAAACTCGCTAACCATGCGCTCTAGAACCCCCCGCCGCCCCCGCCGCCGCCGCCTCCACCCGACGACCCACCGCTGAATCCCGATCCGCCCGAGCTGCGGGGCGACGACGACAGCGTCGAGCCGACTTTCGTCGACATGGTGGCGAGGCTACTCGAGAACCGGCTTGCACTGAAGCCCGCGCCACCCGAGCCCACGTACCAGCCGGGCGATTGCGTGTAAATCCCTTCGAACGCCCGTGCCCAATTCTTCTCCACTCCGAACGCCATCGCATAGGGGAGATAGCGATCGAACAGCTCCGGCCTGTCGAGGATCACCCGCTTGAACTGCTCTGATTCGACCCGCCGCTGAAACTCCTCGAAACCGAGGACGTGCTCCAGTATGCGGGCGCCGGCGTCGGTGCGTGCCGGCATGACGGCGCCGAAGCCGATGAGGATCAGCGCCACGAGGATCCCTGCGACAATGAACGGCGCGGGCGTCAACAGGAACTTGTCTGCGAGGACACCCCCGAGGCCGCCGATGAGGATGCCGGCGAACACACCTCCGCCCTGCCACCGGGACTTCACGCTGTCGGGACGGGCGTGATAAAACCCCTGTTGCAGCAGGCGATCGAAGAGGTTCGTGCGAATTGCCGGAAGATTGCGGTAGAACTCGTTCTCGAGCTCGGACATCTCCACCGACTCGCCCCGGCCGGCGAAGACGCCGTCAAATACCCCTTGCTCGTGCGGCGCGAGCGGGCTCGCCTGGGGCGGAGGCGGGAGACGATGAAATACGTACGCCCGTCCCCCGATGAGACCGAACAGCATGCGATCGTCCCGCTCCTCGATGCGCAGGAACCCGCGGACCGCGAGGTCCACGAGCGTGGCGGTGATGTCGCGCATGTCGGCGGAGTTGTCGAGCAACGTACCCGCCTCCCCGGGGGAGAGGCCCTTGGGCGGGTCGTACTGGACCGCAACCGGCAGGCGGCGCGGGTCTTTGCCGCGGCGCCGCCATATGGCGAACGCCAACAGGAACACGGGGAAGGGAATGGCGAGCGGCCAGTTGCTGCCGATCAGCATCGCGACCTTGGCTGCGGTACCGGGGGCGGTTACCACGCCCTTGTTCCACCCCACGACCGCCGTCAGTCCTTCGTGGAATCCGAGGGCGTGCGGCATCACGACGTTGACCGTCGTGCCGCCGGTCTCGACCGCAGCCTCCTGCGCGGTGGACCCGTAGGCGCCGTTGAAGGCGATCGCCCGGATCCCCTGCGCGCCCGAGGGGAGCTCGACTCGCGCCGACGCCGCCTCGAGCGGCACGTCCCACTCGTCGCCCGTGACATTCCAGTACAGCTCGTCGTGGTCTTCGAAGAACCGCAGCCCGTTCCTGGCGCGATAGTGGAGTACCACGGTCCGCGTCGCATCAACGGCGCCCGGCACCCAGATCTTGTACTTGATGTAGTGGCGCTCCCGGCTCGCAGCGACCCGCAACGGGCGCCCCGCGTCGTCCGTGGCGCGCACCCGGTCCAACCGCAGCGTCCAGTTGAAGCCCTGGTCGGTGCGGTACTTGACCGGGATCGTGCGATAGATGCCGTTCCACGAGCCCGTGAACCGGGCGACGATCGACTCGGCGACCGCGATGCCCCCGTCCGGCTCGACCTGGATCGTCGCGGCGAAGCGCTCGATCGCGAGCGAGCGCTGCGCCAGCGCGGGTGCGCCCCAGGCCACCGCGAGCAGCAAGACCGGCAGGCGGTGTCTCATGACCCGGTCTCCACTTTCGGCACGGCGCCCTCGGCGGGATCGTCCAGGCCGAAGAACTCCCGCGGCCCGAACCCCATCATCCGCGCGAACACGACGGTGGGGAACTGGGCGATGGCCGTGTTGAAGTCCCGTACCACGGCGTTGTAATACCGGCGGGCGTTCTGGAGGTGATCCTCGACGTCGGTGAGGGTGCGCTGCAGCGCGACGAAGCTCGCGGCCGCCTGGAGATCGGGGTAAGCCTCGGCGACCGCGAAAATGCCGCGCAATCCGCCCGCGACGGGGTCCTCCTCGCGGGCGCGGGCGGCCGGTCCGGTCGCTGCGAGCGCCCGGCTGCGCGCCGCCGCCAGGGCCTCGAGGGTCTGGCGCTCGTACCCGGCGTGTCCCTTCACGACGGCTACCACCTCGGGGATCAGGTCATGCCGTCGCTTCAGCTGCACGTCGATATCGGCCCATGCGTTGGCGGCCAATTGGCGCAGCTGCGTGAGGCGGTTGAACATCACGATCACCCAGGCGAGGCCGATGGCCCCGATGACGGCGTATAGCCACATGCAGGATCTCCGACGCAGGGCGCGGTGCGGGACAATATAGAGTGTGGGGCCCCGACAGCCGACACGTGCTGTCCCTCTCCCGCGGGCACCCCAAAATGCCTTGGTGGCTCTGGAAGTGCAGCGCGCGGGACGGGAACTAGCGATATTAACCGGTTCGCCGACCTCGGCTGGCAGGTGGCTGCCAGCGGGTCGTATTCGCGATCACAACGAGGAGTTCTCGATGGCGGCTGCCGCGCCAATGAAGCACCCCCTCAAAGTCAGCGAGCTCATGCGCCGCCGGCTGAAAGAGCTGCAGCGCACCCCCGGGGAACTGGCGGAGGCGATGCAGGTGCCGGAGTCCTACATCGCCGATTTGCTCGCGGGACGCCGGCGCCCGCCCGCGCCAGGCCGCACCGACGTGTACGATCGCATGACCAAGTTCTTGCGGCTGCATCGCAACGAGCTGTCCACGTCCGCCCGCGCCGAGCGGGAGGAGGACACGGGCGGGCACCGCCGCCCCGATCAGAAGGTGCGAAAGCTGCTGCTCGATCTGTGCGAGCCGACCCGGGCCCGCGCCCTGAGCCGCCGGCTGACCGAGAAGAAGGGCGACCCGGCGCTCGAGATCATCATCGCGCAACGGCTGCTCGAGGTAGCGCAGGGGTTCGTCCGCCGCCAGCTGGACGACGAGGTCGGCATCCGGGTGGCGGCGAACCGCGAGGGCTGTACGCACATCGATATGCGGCTGCGGCTGATCGACTTCCTCGACGTGACGGCCGACTCGCTCACGGTGACCGACCACGAGGTCTACGTGCGTCCGCGCATCGCCACCTGGGACATCGATCTCGAGACGCACGCGATGAAGATCGTGCTCCGTTCCCACGAGCCGGAACCGCGCCAACAGCGGGCCCTGCGAGTCTGAGGCGGTCCACAACAACACGGCGCCCGCTCGTACGAGCGGGCGCCGTGCCTGTTGTGGTAACCGTGCGTGGTTACAGCTTGACGACGTTCTCCGCCGCCGGGCCCTTCTGGCCCTGGACGATGTCGAACTCGACGCGCTCGCCCTCAGCCAGGGACTTGAAGCCCTGCGCCTGAATGGCGGAGTGATGCACGAAGCAGTCCTTCTCGCCGTTTTCCGGCGTGATGAAACCGAACCCCTTCGCGTCGTTGAACCACTTCACGATACCGTTGGTGCGTGCCATCTGTTGATAACTCCCTACTAGAGACTGTTAACCGGCGCCGGGCGGTCTGCGCCTTGCGGCGAGCCGCCACCTGTACTGCCAGCACCGTCGAGCGGACCACCCGCAAAAAAAATGGAGAACCTCAGGCGATGCCCAGGTCCTCCGATCGGTCTCACTGGTGTTCAGCCAGCGGCACCAGCCGCGGCTCTACGCTCACCGAAGAATATCGTCCCGCAGGGGGAGAAAGTCAAGTCTCCGTTGCGTCAGGTCCGCGCCGCCGCTCCCGCGGTCGCCCGCGACGTACGGTGGGACTGCTCGCCCAACACCACCCGGACGCGGTGGGTCGCGCCGTCGTCCACGAGGGGAATGACGGCGGGATCCACCGCTTCACCGTCCAAATCCGCCACGGCGATCCCCCGACAACGGTGATCCGGATTGGCGACGGAGATCTCGTAGCGGGTGCTGCCGTGGCGCCAGGTCATGGCGTACTCGGGCCAGGCCGCGGGGATGCAGGGACTGAGCTCGAAGCTCGCCCCGTGGCGTTTGAGGCCGAGAATGCTTTCCAACCCGGCACGGTACATCCAGGCCGCCGAGCCCGTGTACCACGTCCACCCGCCGCGTCCGGCGTGGGCCGGGTGGGAATAGACATCTCCGGCCGTGACGTACGGCTCGGTCTTGTACCGCTCGACGTCCGCGGCAGTGCGCGTATGGTTGATCGGGTTCAGCAAGTGGAACAGCTCCACCGCCTCGTCGCCGTTGCCGAGCCGTGCCACCGCCATCACCGTCCACACTGCGGCGTGCGTGTATTGGCCGCCATTCTCGCGTACCCCGGGTGGGTATCCCTTGATGTACCCGGGATCCTGCGTCGACTGGTCGAAGGGGGGCGTGAGCACCAGCACGACCTGCGCGCCGCGGCGCACCAGCTGCGTGCGGACGGCGTCCATCGCCAGCTCGGCGCGCCTTCCCGGCGCGGCTCCGGACAGCACGGCCCAGGTCTGGGCAATCGAATCGATCTTGCATTCGTCGTTCTGCGCCGAGCCCAGCGGAGTGCCGTCGTCGTAATAGCCGCGCCGGTACCATTCCCCATCCCAGGACCGCTCGAGCATGTGCGCCAGCCGGCCGGCCTCCCCAACGTACCGGGCGGCCCGCGCCGCGTCCCGCCGCTCGCACAGCGGGACGTACTGCCGCAGCACCGTGTACAGGAACCACCCCAGCCAGACACTCTCGCCGCGGCCCTGGAGGCCGACTCGGTTCATCCCATCGTTCCAGTCCCCGCTGCCGATCAGCGGCAGGCCGTGCGCGCCCGCGGTGAGACCCTTGTCGATGGCGCGCACGCAGTGCTCGAACAGGGGCGCCGAGGTATCGGAGGTCCGGGGCTGTCCGTACACCTCAGCCTCGCCCGCGGCCAGGAGCGGCGCCTCGAGAAAGGGAACCGACTCGTCGAGAATATCCAGGTCGCCGGTCGTGTCCACATAATGCGCCACGGCGTACGGCAGCCAGAGCAGATCGTCGGAGCACCGGGTGCGCATGCCACGGCCCGACGGCTCGTGCCACCAGTGCTGCACGTCTCCTTCGAGAAACTGCCGGCTCGCCGCCCGGAGGATGTGCGCGCGAACCAGATCGGGTCGCGCCAGCGAGAGGGCCAGGACATCCTGGAGCTGGTCGCGGAAGCCGAACGCGCCGCTCGGCTGATAAAAGCCCGTCCGTGCCCAGAGACGGCAACTCAGGTCTTGGTAGAGCAGCCAGCGGTTCATGATCAGGTCGAACGAGTCGTCCGGCGTGCGCACCTGGACGGTCTCGAGGGTGTCCGCCCAGAACCGTTCGACGGCTTGCAGCGCGATGTCGGCGGCAGTGACGCTGCCGTGGCGGTGCACCAGCTCGCGGACGTGCGCGCGATCCCGTCCCTGTCCGAGGATGAGGAGGACGCGGCGGCTTTCCCCTGGAGCCAAGGCGATGTCGATGTGCAGCGCGGCGCAGGGATCGAGTCCCGCCCCGAACTGGCCCGACAGGGCACCCTGCCGCAGGGCGATGGGCCGCGCCACTGAGCCGTTCCGTCCCAGGAACGAGAGGCGGTCCCCAGTCGCCGAGCTCGGTACTTCGCTCGCGTACGCGAAGGCGATCCGGCCCGGGAGCTCCTGATTGTAGGCGTTCGTGGCCAAGACGGCGCCCGTCTCCTCGTCGCGCTCCGTCATCACATGCAGCTGTTCCCCGGGCTGCGGCGGGCCGAGGCGCCATTCGTTGTAGGCGAACACGCTCAATCGACGCGGCCGGCCGGTCCGGTTGGTGAGGGTCAGGAGTGAGAACTTCACCGGGTCCTGCGCGTCCACGAAGATGGCGAGCTCCTGGAGGATCCCATGCGAGGCATGGGTGAACCGCGAGACCCCGGCGGCGTGCCGGATCAAGAATCGACCACTCGCGGGCGTCCGTCGCATCGGTCCGGGGGTCGGCGACCAAGCGTCGCCGCTGTCCTCGTCCCTCACGAACACCGCTTCGGTGGTCGGGTCGGTCACCGGGTCGTTGGCGAATGGAGTGAGGCGGTTCTGGCGGCTGTTGTCCGCCCACGTGTGGGCCGAACCCGACGCCGAGACCACGGTCCCGAAGCCGGGGTTCGCCATCACGTTCACCCAGGGCAGGGGGGTCTCCTGGTCTCCGTCGAGCACGATCGCGTACTCGCGCCCGCCGGCGGCGAAGCCGCCCGTCCCGTTGCCGAAAGTGAGCGCGGGCACATCGATCTCCAGAGAGCCTGGCTCGGGAATCGGGAGCGAGGCCTCCGTGGGGAGCTCCCGCCGCCACTGTGGCTCGGCATACGGCAGGTCCAGTTGACTCGACAAATCGCCGCGTGCGCCGCTGAGTATCACGCGCGCCACGCTGGCGAGCAGGCTCCGCTCATCCTCGCTCATGTGGTCGCCGCGCAATAGGTACACGCCTCCCGACCGATGCTTCCACGCCCCCCAGGGTCCGGTGTCGAGCAGCGCCGCGAGCTGCACGTGGATGTCATCGACGTAGCTCACCGGATGCTCGTTCATGATCACGAGGTCCGCGCTCAGGCCCTTGAGGCGCCAATACTCCTGGGCTTGGAGGACCTGGAGCGCGAGGGGGATGTCGTCCCCCGAGACGACGCGGACGAGGAGGATGGGGAGATCGCCCGAGATCCCGTGCGCCCACAACCCCGGCTGACCCAGGACATTGCGCCCCAGTACTTCCGGCGCGGCGCGCAACGACGCATCGGCGTACAGCACCCGGGAGGCGAGACGCTCGAAGAGCTGGGCGTCGTCGCTCGAGATGCCGAGGTGGCGCAACGTGCTCTGGGCGTGGGTGAAGGCCAGCGCGAAGGTGCGTGCCGCGGCGCTGGGATCGTGATACTTGTGGGCGATCGCGAGCGCGCTCTCTCGGGTCACCGCCATGCCCGTCGCGAACGACAACCGCACGAATCCGCCTGGGGCCAGGCGGATGCGTTGACGCAGGCTGACGATCGGATCGAGCACATTGCCCGTCGTGCCCGACAGGGCGCGCCCGTCGAGTGCCGCCGGATCCTCGGGGCTCCGGCCGCGGCCCAGGAACCGCCCGCGGTCGGTCTCCCATTCTACCGGTCCCTGCATCCGCCCTTCTACGCTCAGCACGTGAACCGCCCACACGCCCGGATCATCCCGAGCGCGGGACCGCCGTCCGCAGACCAAGGCGGCGCTCTCGGGCAGGTATTCCGTCTCGACGAAGAGCTTGCTGAAGGCCGGGTGGGCCAGATCCGCCGCGGCCGAGGCCAGGACGATTTCGGCGTAACTCGTGACTTCGAGCTCGCGCGGCCGGTCACTCCGGTTGATCACGGTCAGGCGCCGTACCTCGACGTCGTCCTCGGTGGAGACGGCGATAGCGAGCTGTGTCGCAATGTCGTCGTGACTGCGGCGGAACACAGCGCGCTCGGCGTTGAAGGTGACGCGATATTCCTCCGGCTCCCGATCGGTGGGATGATAGGCGGCCGACCAGACCGATCCGCTGCGCACGTCACGGAGGTAGACGAACTGGCTGCCCGGGTCACGGGTCGAGTCCTCGCGGTATCGGGTGACGACCGTGCCACGGCAAAAGCTGGCGCCGCCCCCCGCGTTGGTGACCACGGCGGTGTAGGCGCCGTTCGACAGGAACTGTGCGTGCGGGTAACGCGTGTGGGGCGACCGGAAGCGGCGCACCGCGACGGGGGCGACGGGAGCCGCCACGCGGGTCTCCTCGGCGGGCCGGGGTCGGGTGATCGGCGCGTGGCGCGGCACCCGCTCCTGCAACAGCAACGCGGTGGCCTGCACCCGGGGATCGGCGTGGAGGCGGTGCACCATCGGAGAGTCGAGGAGGGCGTTCGCCAGCGCGACCAGACTCATGCCCTGGTGGTGCGCCATGAAGGCCCTGACGACGGTCCCGCGGGAGCCATGGGGTCGAGGCTCGGTCGGGCTTTCCCCGTCTTCGGTCTTACGGTGCGTATAATCGATCGCCTCGTAGAATCCGTAAGGGCCCTCCATCCCCTCTCGCGCCAGACGCCGGAAGTTGTGGGCGGCGCGCTCCGGGTCCACCATCGCCGCCAGAGCGGTGGCGTACGGGGCGACTACGAGCTCGTCTCCCAGTCCGCGCTTCAGCCCCAGACCGGGGACGCCGAACGCCTTGTACTGGTAGGTCCCCTGGTGATCGACGACGTTGAACGCCGACTCCGAGATCCCCCAGGGCACGCCCTGTTGCCTCCCGTATTCGATGTGCCGGCGCACGGCCATGCGGCACGACTGGTCGAGGAGGGTCCCCGGGTAGGTTCTCATCACGAGGAGGGGCATGAGGTATTCGAAGAGGCTGGCGCTCCACGACAGCAGCGTCGGGGCGCCGTCCACGCTGGTCAGCAACCGCCCGAGATGGAACCAGTGGCCGTCCGGGACGTCGCCCTTGGCGATCGCGACGAAGCTGGCCAGCCGTGCCTCGGACGCGAGCAGGTCGTAGTAGTAAGGATCGACCCGGCCCGTCCCCTCCGCGTCTGCAAGGCGATACCCAACGGCGAAGATCTGGCGCTGCCAGTCGTAAAGGAAGTCGAAGCTCATGCCTTCGACAAAGTCGTCCGCCCGCCGTGCCAACGTCTCGAGTCGCGCCGCGAGCTCGACCGGGTGTTCGGTCGGGGTCATCAACCCCGCCGCCACCGCGTGCGCCCAGTCGATCGCCTCGGACCTGCCGGGGGACGCGGGAGCCTCGGCTGCGAACCATTCGATCGCTTCGGATAGCGCCTGGCCCCGCGCACTCGCGCGCGACAACTGTTCGTCCGGGTCAGCGCCTTCCTCCAGCCCCTCCAGGATGGACGTCAACAGGGCCGCGAGCCCGGCGGTCCCCTGCCGGGGTGCGGCGAGCGCGTCCGACGGGCGCCTCAGGCACTGCCGTGCCAGCTCCGCGGTGGCGGCCAGGCCTTCGCAGATCCGGGCCGCTGATTGCGGCTCTCCCGCGAGCCGTCGCAGGCCCTCCGCCAGGGCCAGCAGCGCGCCAGCGAGGTTCCCGCTGTCGACGGTCGAGACATAGCGCGGCGCCAGCGGGGCCAGCGTCGTCGTTTCGTACCAGTTCAGCAGGTGACCCTCGAAGTGGTCCAGTTTCTCGATGGTGGCAAGCGCCGCCTCGAGTCGCCGTACCAGCTCGCCGGTGCGGATGAAGCCGAAGTCGTGCGCCGCCAACGTCGCGAGGAGACCCATCCCGATGTTCGTCGGGGATGTGCGGTGGGCGACCGTCGGTTCTGGCGTCTCCTGAAAGTTGTCCGGGGGCAGGCCGTGGTCCTCGGTTCCCATGAACGTCTCGAAGTAGCGCCAGGTCCTGCGCGCGATGAGACGGAGGAGGTGTCGGTCTTCCGGGGCCAGATCATGACGCTCGGCCGCCACGGGACGGCTGAGCCAGTACGCCACCACCGGCGCGGCGGTCCACAGGATCA
>JBGPIW010000057.1:0-9537 GCA_041485045.1 Gemmatimonadota bacterium
GAATACGGCCATGAGCCCGGCGGTAGTCGTCACCGCGCTGGACCAGTTCGGCAACGTGGCCACCGGCTTCACGGGCGAGGTAGTCATGACGTTCGGGACCGACCCGACCAGCGGCGCCGCCGCCCTGACCTATACCGCGCCTGTCAATGCGGTGTTCGGAGTGGCCACTTTCTCTGACCTTATGATCGACGTCTCAGATAACGGCTATACTTTGGCTGCGAGTGCGGCAGGGCTGTCCGGCGCAACCAGTGGTACGTTCAATGTCACGCCGTAAGCGGAGATATCAGCACGTCGTGCGTACCGTGATGGTGAGCTCGCTACGATGATCTGCCCCCGCTGTTCGGTCGGCGAGATCTCGGAAGCCACCCAGGAGTGCCTGGTGTGTGGCTTCTCGCGCACGGGCGGCGTCGTGGTCGAAGCCACCGACTGGAACCGGCTCGACGACCCGATCCTCCCGGCCCTGGAGCGCCAGTTCCAGGTCGAAGGAGTGCTGCGCCGCGGCACGACGTCACGCATCTACCTCGCGCGCGACCAGGTGACCGGCCGGCTCTGCTCGCTCAAGGTGCTGCCGCTCTCCGACGACCTCCCCGCCGGGCTGATCGACCGCTTCCGCAAGGACGCCCAGCGCGCCGCCGGGCTCGACCACCCGCACCTCGTCTCGATGCTCAGCTTCGGCGCCACCGACGAAGCCGTGTGGTACGCGATGGAATACGTGCAGGGCCGCTCGCTCGGCGACCTGCTGCGCAGCGCCGACCGCATGGACCTGAAGACCTGCCTGCGACTCGTCGAGCAAATCGCCAGCGCCCTCGAGTACGGACACCGCCGCGGCATGGTCCACGGCAATCTCAAGGCCGCCAACGTCCTGGTCGATCCCGAAGGCTGGGCGCGCGTCGCCGATTTCGGCGTGAACGCCGCATTCGGCACGCTGCCGCGGCGCGCCCCGGAGCAGTCCTTCGAAGAGAATTTCGGCCACACCGCCCCGGAGCAGTTCGGGGACAAGGGCGAGCTGGGCCCCGCCGCCGACCAGTACGCGCTCGCGGTGCTCGCCTTCGCTTGCCTCGCACGCCGCCAGCCGTTCGTCGGCGAAACGCTCGAGGAGATCACCTGTCACCACCTCGAGGGAGCGGTTCCGCTGATCGCCGAGTCGCGGCCCGACCTGCCCGCCTACGTCTCCAGCGCCCTGGCGCGCGCCATGAGCCGGGCGGCCGCCGATCGTTTCGCGGGCGTGCTCGACTTCGCCACCGCGCTCGCCGGAGCGGCCCTGCGCGAGCCGGCGCCCGCCGCGGCACCGGCGCAGCTCGAGCTGAGCGTGGTCGAGCCCGCGTCGGCGCCGGCCGCGCAACAACCGCCGCCACCAACGCCCGAGCCCCCCAAGCCGCAGGCCGAGCCGAAGACGACGCCGACCGTGCCCGTGACGGCGGCATCGGAGCCGTCGGCCCCCGCGAAGCCCGAGCAACCCGCCGCGCCCGAGCCGGTCGCGGCGGTAGCGACCGCAGAGGCTACCCCGACCCCCGATACACCGGCGGCGGAGCCGCCGCGCCCGCCGCTGCTCTTCGTGGAGCGCGGTGGCCGCTCCCGCGTCCGGGACGAGGATGACGAGGACGAGGACGAGGACGAACCGGACGAGCCGCGGATCCCGCTGACCCGCGGTCCCCATCGACACGAGGACGCCGAGGAAGAACGGGAGATCGCGCGCGAGAAGGCGGCGCCGGAGCCGGTACTGCTCTGGCCTCCGGGCCCGCGCGAGCACGCGCCGAACGGCGCGCCGGCCGCCGCGGCAAGCGCCGCCGTGGACGAGCACGAACGCCCCCGCTCGTTCGTGTTCCTGGATCCGAATCACAAGGGACTGCCACCGCGGTTGCAGCATTTGGCACAGGAATTCTGGCGGCTCACCGCCCGGTGGCGAAACCTGCCGCGCAACATCCGCTACGGCTCGCCGGCGGCCGCGGCCGTGCTGGTCCTCGCCCTGGTGTGGTGGCGGGTGGCGCGCGGCCACGAGGAACGTGGCACCCCGTTCGTGCGGGAGTCGGCGCCACTTGGACTCGAGCCGACGACGACGCGTCCGGCGAATCCGCGCGGCGGCTCGACCCAGCGGACGCCCGCTACCAGACCTCGCCCCACGAGGCCTTCGGACGGCACGACCACGCCCGGGACCGTCCCGCCCGCCGATACCGGCCGACGGCGGCCCCCGGCCGGCCAGACCGGCGGAACGGTCGAGCCCGCGCACCTCTACATCGCCGCGTCCCCCTGGGGCGTGCTCTACGTCGACGACCGGCAGATCGGCAACACGCCGCAGGCCGATGTGAAGGTGCCGCCGGGCACGCATACGATCCGCATCTCGCGGGACGGCTACTTGCCGTACGAAACCATCATCGCCATCGAGTCGGGGGAATCGCTCCGGCTGACCGACATCGTCTTGCAGGAGAAGCCGCAGTGAGCCGGGCCGCCGTCATCGCAGCGACGCTCGTCGCATTCGGGATCGCCGTCCCACAGGTCCGGGCGCAGGACACCACCGCGCAGGGCGCCGCGGCCGGCGCGGCCCTGGCCAACGGGCTGCGGCGCTACCAGTCGCTGGAATACGATTCGGCCGCGATCTATCTGCGCCGGGCCCTGTCGGGCAGGGGCGGCGACACGCTCAGCGACTCCGGACGCGGCCGCGCGATGACTTACCTCGCCGCCGCAGAGCTGTTCCGCGGCCGGCGCGACTCGGCGTTCACCACCTTCCGGCGCCTCGTCGTGTTCAACCCCCGCGCGCGCCCCGACCCGCTGGTGTTCCCGCCCGAGGTGACGACGATCTACGACTTTGCGCGCGAGGCGACGAAGGTGGTGCGGGTGGAAACGCCGCGCGACACGTCGATCCGCCTCGGCGCCGACCGCTTCCGGGCCCGCCTCTACGCCAGCTCTTTCCACCAGGTGATCGTCACGCTGGAGCGGGAGGATGGCTTCACGGTGAAAACGTTGTACGCCGGGCCGATCAGCGATACGCTGAACGTCTTCTGGACGGGCGAGGACACGATCTTCCTGGCCAACGACTCGGGACGGCTGGTCTTCTCGGTCACGTCGCTCACCAACGCGGGCCGGCAAGGCCGCGTGCTGCGGCTCCCATTCGACCTGGTGCTCGGCCCCCAGGACACGCTGCCGACGCCGCCGCCGCTCCCCGATTCCCTGTTTTTCCCCGAGCGCGAGTCCGCGGGAAAAGGCTTCGGGGCGCTCGTGCGCGGCGCCGGCGTGGGCCTCGGGGTAGTGCTGCTCCCCGGACTGGTAGCCGGCGGGACGACCCCGTCGGGCAGCCGCTACGTCGTGGCCGGAGGCCTCAGCCTCGCCGGCCTGATCGGGTTTCTCAAGCACCGACCCGGACGCCCGCTGCCGGACAACATCGCCGCCAACCAGTCGCTGCGCGAAGGGTGGCAGGCGCAGGTCCAGACGACGATGCAGGAGAACGTGATCCGCGCCCAGCAGAAGCGGCTCGACATCCATATCGGCGCCCCCGAAGTGATCGGAGGAGGCCCATGAGCCGCGCCGCCACGCTCGCCCTGCTCTTCGCGGTCGCCGCCCCGCTCTCCGCCCAGCACACATGGCAGTGGGAAGCGTCGTTGTCCGGCGTCGGCATGCGGGTGAACAGTACCACTGGACCGACGACGCAGCGGCTCTCGGGCGCCGCCTTCGGCTTCAACGGGCACATCATCTACAGCGGGCTCATCACCCTCAACCTCGGCTATTGGCAGGGTCAGCTGACACCAGCGAGCGGCCAGACTCAGGTCGCGGCCCGCGATGTGGTGGAAGGGTACGCCCAGTTGGGCGCGAGGCCGTTGTCCTGGCTGTCCGTGCGCGTCGGACCGCATGCGTGGACCTACACCAGCAATGCCGGCCGGCAACGGTGGTTCCTGATGGAAGGGCGGGCGCGGGCGCAGGGAGAAATCCTTCCCGACGTCCAGTCCTACATCGAGCTCTGGGACGTGCTGTCGGCGGACGTCAACGTGCCCCAGGGATTCCAGTCCGGCATGGGCGGCGAAGGGGGCATCAGCCTGCGGGTGCGCGACGTCCCCGTGATCCCGCAGCGCTTCCCGGTGCGGATCCGCGCGGCGTACGGGATCGAGCGGGTGCGGATGAACGCTGCCGGGCGGACGGAAGTGATGGACCGGTTGTCGCTGTCGATCGGCATCGAGAGCCACTGACCAGGGCCGGCGTCAGCGGTCGGGCACGATCCGGTAGAGAATCTCCCCATCGCGAATCAGGCCGAACTGCTCCCGCGCCACCCGTTCCTGGGTGGCGGGGTCGTTCTCGAGCGCGCGGGCCAGGCGCGCCAGCGAATCCAGTCCCGCGCGCAGCGCCGCGACGGAATCGCGCTCCTCGCCGAGCTGGCGCCGCAGCGTGAGCCAGTCGAGCGTGCTGTACTCGCCCGCGAACAACGCCACCAGCACGAGGGCCACTCCGCCGCCCAGTCCGATGAGCTGCGCGCGCGTCATAGGCCGTACAGGTCCCGGCCGGGGTAGTGGCCCACGTCGCCCAGCGCCTCGGCGATCCGCAGCAGCTGGTTGTATTTGGCGACGCGGTCGGTGCGCGAGCCCGAGCCGGTCTTGATCTGCCCCACCCCACTCGCCACCGCGAGGTCGGCGATGAAGGTATCCTCGGTCTCCCCCGAGCGGTGCGAAATGACGGCGCCGTAGCCGTTAGAGCGCGCCAGCTCGATGCACTGCAACGTCTCCGTCAGCGTGCCGATCTGGTTCACCTTGATGAGGATCGCGTTCGCGACCCCCTCTTCGACGCCGCGCGCCAGGCGCTCGACGCTGGTGCAGAAGAGGTCGTCGCCGACCAGCTGCACGCGGTTGCCGAGCGTCTCGGTGAGCCGCGCCCACCCGGCCCAATCGTCTTCGGCGAGCCCGTCCTCGATCGACACGATCGGATAGCGGTCGATCCACGACTTGTAGAGGGCGATCATCTCGTCGGCCGTCTTCTTCCCGGCGCCGCTCTTCTTGAAGACGTAGGCGCCGTCCTCGTAGAACTCGGATGCCGCCGGATCGAGCGCGATCGCGACGTCCTTCCCCGCCTCGAAGCCCGCGCCTTCGATCGCGGCCATGATCGCCTCGAGCGCCCCCTCGTCGTTCGGCAGGTTGGGCGCGAAACCGCCTTCGTCGCCCACGGCCGTCGACAGCCCACGCTTGCCGAGCACCTTCTTGAGGGCGTGGAACACCTCGATGCCCGTGCGCAGCCCTTCGGCGAACGTCTCGGCCCCGATCGGGACCACCATGAATTCCTGAAAGTCCACCGTGTTGGACGCGTGCGCGCCGCCGTTCAGGATGTTCATCATCGGCACCGGCAGCACGTGCGCGAGCGGGCCGCCGAGGTAGCGGTACAGCGGCAGGCCGGCGTCCTCGGCGGCGGCGCGGGCCGTGGCCATCGATACGGCGAGGATGGCGTTCGCGCCGAGGTGGCTCTTGTTCGGCGTGCCGTCGAGCTCCAGCATCGCGTAGTCGACGGCGATCTGGTCCGTGGCGGTGAAGCCCTCCAGCCTCGGGCCGATCACCTCGTTGACGTTTTTCACCGCCTCGAGCACGCCTTTGCCGCCGAAGCGCTGCTGGTCGCCGTCGCGCAGCTCCACCGCCTCGTGCTCGCCGGTGGACGCGCCGGAGGGCACCGCCGCCCGGCCGCTGGCGCCGCTCGCCAGCGTGACGTCGGCTTCGACCGTGGGGTTGCCGCGGCTGTCGATGATCTCGCGGGCGTGGACGGAAATGATCGTGCTCATGGTGGCGCGAACCTTAAGGGGCGGCTGTCACGCCGTCAACGCGGGCGCGGAGGGCGGCGATGGCGGCGTGCGCCCGCTCCCGCAGCACGTCCCGGTCGTGCCGCGTCAGACCCGTCGTCGGGATGGGATCGCCCACGAGCACCCGGATCGGCGTCGGCCGCAGCCTCCAGGCACCTTTGGGGAGGATCCTGAAGGTCGCGTGCACGTACAGGGGGACGAGCGGCACCTGCGCGGCGATCGCAAGGCTGAACGGCGCATTCTTGAACGGCAACAGCTCGCCGGTGCGGCTACGCGTCCCTTCCGGGAACACCACGATCGAGATGCCCCGCTCGCGGATGCCCTGCGCCGCCAGGTCGTACGCTTCCATCGCCTGCGAGCGGTTGGTGCGGTCGATCGTCACGTGGCCCGCGGCCAGCATGGCTTTGCCGAGCAGGGGGATGCTCGCCAGCTCCTGTTTGGCCACGAAGCGGATCGACCCGGGCAGCGCGGCCGCGAGCGCCCAGATGTCGAACATCGACGAGTGGTTGGACGCGTAGACGACCGGCCCCGAGGGAATGACCTCGCGCCCTTCCACGATCACGGGTGTTCCCGCGCCCCACAGCACGCGGCGGGCCCAAACCTGTGTCCCCCAGTCGTACACGCCACCCGGCCGGTGCTTCACACCGAGGAGGCCCGCGATCAGGGTGCCGGAGGCGTGGAGTACGGTCACGACAAACAGGACGGCGTAGTACCACAGGATCCGCAGCATCAGGCGGCGAAGTGGTCGTAGCCCGCGGGCGGGTTGACCGGCGCCCCGCGGTCGGTGAACCGCACCCCCGCCCCGGCGGTGCACGCGCCGATGCGGGTGAGCGGCAGTCCGACGAGCCCCGCGAAGGCGCGCGCCTGAGTCTCCCCGAAGGCCGGCGACAGCGCGACCAGCAGCTCGTATTCCTCGCCGCTCGCCACCGCCAGGATCGATTGTGCCCCACCCCAACAGGGGATTCGCTCCAACGCGATTTCCACCGCCACGCCGGAAGCCGCGGCGATGTGTCCCGCGTCCGTCGAGATGCCGTCGGAGACGTCGATCATCGCATGCGCCCCCTGGCTGGCGAGCCACTGTCCCGCGGCGAGCCGGGGCTCGGGCCGGCTAAATCGTTGCGCGAGGTCGGGTGACAGGGGACGGTGCGCGAGATGCTCCCGCAGCGCGAGCGCCGCGCCGCCCAGTCGGCCCGTCACCCAGATGCCGTCTCCCGGCTCCGCCCCGACCCGCCGCACGGGCCGCGGCGCGGTCCCGACGGCGCACACGTCCACGATCAGCTGGGGCGCGCGCGACAGATCGCCGCCCAGAACCTTCGCGCCGGCGAGCGCGGCCGCCTCCCCCACCCCTCCCATGACCTCCGCCGCCTCGCCCGCCGGCCGGTCGGCCGGCAGCGCCAGCGAGACGAGCAGGCCTGCGGCGCGGGCGCCTTCGGCCGCAAGATCGGACAGCGCCGCCACCGCGGCGCGATAGCCGATCTCGGGCAGCGACAGCCATTCGCGCCGGAAGTGCACCCCTTCGACACTCAGGTCGATGCTGAGCGCGATGGTGGCCTTGTCCGCCCGCAGCAGGGCGCAATCGTCGCCGAGACCGTACGCCGCGGATCCGAGACGCGCGTAGATGCTGCGGATGCGGTCGAACTCCGCCCCGCCGCCCAGCCACAGGTGCTCGGTCACCGCTGCCTCGTTCCCGTCACGGCCTCGCGCGACAGACGCACGGCACCGCTGTCGGTCGCGAGCCACACCCAGGGCGCCGCAGCCGCGACGTCGCGCACCGGCCCGGGGAGATCGCCAGGGATGTCGAGCCGCCGATAGGTCCCGTGCGCGATGTCCCACCAGGCCACGCCGATCGCGCCCGCCAGCCACACGCCGCCGCCGCCGGCATCGCCCGACGCGGCCCGCAGCGTACCGAGGGTCGCGCGCGGCCGCTCCACGGTCCAGTGCGCCGTCGCGGGATCGCGCCACGCCACCTGGTCCTCCAGGACCGCGACGAGGGTATCGCCGCTGCGGGCCAGCGCCACGACCGGCGCCCGCAACGCCGGCTCCGCCTGGACGTCGGGCGGAATGACGGGCTCCGCGCCCCCCGGCAGCAGCGCGCCGAGGCCCGCCAGGCTCCCGACCCACAGGGTGTCGCCCACCGCCAGCAGGCTCGTCACCGGCTGCGCGAAGGCGCCGACGCGCACCACGCGATCCGCAGCGATCACGGCGAGTCCGCGCGCGGTGCCGACCCACACGCCATCGGGCGCGCGGGCGAGCGCGCCCACATCCTCGGAGGGCAGGCCGTCTTCCAGGGTGAAGCGGCGCGTCCGGCCGCTCGCCGGATCCAAGCGGTAGACCCCGGCATTCGTGGCGATCCACAGGGCGCCCCCGAGCGCGAGGAGGCGGCGTACCGTCGCGGTCCCGAAATCGGCGCCGGGAGCGGGCTCGACCGGCGTGGTGGACGACAGATCCGACGGCAGCCAGGTGACGCCGCTGCGTCCGCCGCTCCCGATCCGGGGTGAGACGCCGCCGGCCACCCAGACGCCATCGGGGCCGAGCGCCAGCGCGTCGGCACGCACCCCGAGCAGCGTGAAGGTGAGCGGCTCCCACTGCCCGACCGTCCCGTCGATACGGACGAGTCCGAGTCCGTTGGTGCCGAAGAACAGGTCGTTGTCGTCCGCGGTGCGCGCCGCGCTCGTAAACTGATAGGAGCGTAACCGTGGGTCCGTGAGAATCAGGGCGCGCAGGGCCTGGGCCATCGGCGCGGTGGCGAGGGCGGTGCGCGCATCGAGGGGCTCGACCCGGCGCGCGGGCGGCGGCAGGGGCGTGCCGGCAATCGGCAGCAGCGCGCCGCGCGGCAGGAAGTGCCATCCGGTGATGTCGCGCAAGAAGACGCCGCTCGCCAGGTCGCCGGCATCGAGCATCAAGGCGGACACGCCACCCGGCGCGGAGCCCACGTCCCAGCGGCGCAGATCGGCGTCGTAGCGGGCCCATCCGTCAGTGGTGCCGAGCCACACGGCGTTCCCGGCGGGATCTGCCAGGGCGGTACGCACCCGGGCGGTGGGATACCCGTCGAGCGTCGTGACCGGCAGCTGCCAGGTGCGCGATCGCCGGTCGTACAGCAGCAGGCCGTGTCGCGTCGCCGCAAACACGACCCACGGGGAGGCTGCGACGGCGTCCACCACGGAGAAATCGGAGATCAGGACGCGCTCTTCCGGGTGCCAGAAACGAGACTGGGCGGACAGGCGGTCGGGCGGTCGGCTGATGAGAGTAGACCCTGCCAGCGCAGCGATTACCGGAAGGCGCCTGCCGACCGCCCGACCGCCCAACCGCCTGACCACGCGCCCGACCGCCGGTCCGCCCTTCACACCGACTCCGGCGGCTCGAGCACCGCAACCACCGGCGGGCCATAGGGACGTATGGCCGACCATGCGCGCCAGACATCCGGAAGGGCGGCAAGCACGTCGGCGGGCCTGAGGCTGCGGGCAGTCCAGGAGCGCGCCCCGAGCTCGGCGGCGCGTCCCAGCGCGTGGGCGCCGAGGGCGGCCGCCTCGGGAAGCGGCAGCCCGCGCGCCAGGAACGCCCCGATGAATCCCGCGAGGACGTCGCCGGAGCCGCCGGTCGCGAGGCCCGGGTTACCGCTCGCGACGACCAGCACCGGCCCGCGCTGGTCTGCGATCACGGTGGGCACGCCCTTCAGCAACACGCAGGCGCGCAGCTTCTGCGCTGCCTTGGCGGTCGCGGCCCACCGATCGTTCGCCGCGGCGTCGGCAAGCTGGTCGCCGACGAGCGCGCGAAAC
>JBGPIW010000058.1:0-9537 GCA_041485045.1 Gemmatimonadota bacterium
ACCGCCGACCTGGTACTCGGCTCGCGCTACCTCGGCGGCCGGGTGACGGTTGTGAACTGGCCGATCGGCCGGCTCATGTTATCCTATTGGGCGAACGTGTATGCGCGGTGGGTTACGGGGTTGCGCATCTGGGACCTGACCGGCGGGTTCAAGTGCTTTCGCAGCCGGGTGCTGCAAGCGATTGACTTGTCGCAGGTTCGGTCCAATGGTTACGCCTTCCAGATCGAGATGAGCGTACGCGCATGGCGAAAAGGGTTCAAGCTGGCGGAAGTGCCCATCGTGTTCGTGGATCGCACGGTAGGTCAAAGCAAAATGAATCGCAAGATCGTGCGCGAAGCGATCTGGATGGTGCCGCGCCTCCGGCTTCTGGGCTGGTTCGGTCGCATCTAGTCGGCCTGGCCGTCTATAAGATGACGGGGTCGGGAAACGACTTCGTCATGCTGGACGGCCGGCTCACGACGCCCGAAGAGTGGGCTCCGGAGGATATCCGCAGCGTCTGCTCCCGCGGGACGGGCATCGGGGCCGACGGGCTCGTCTTCGTGACGCCGACGGACAGCGCCGGCGCGGTGCGGATGACCTACTTCAACAGCGACGGCTCCCGTGCCGCCATGTGCGGGAACGCCGCCTTGTGCAGCACCCGGCTTGCGGCGCTGCTCGACCTCGCTCCCGCCGCTCTCATGCGCCTCGAGACCGATGCGGCCATCTACGAAAGCCGTTGCTCGGGGACCGACGGCCGCGCCGAGCTCCACCTGGCCGCGGTCGCACCCCCGGCGGAACCGGCGGTGAAGCTCGCCGCCGGCGAAAGCCGCGCCGGACTCGCCACGGTCGGCGTGCCGCACCTGGTCGTCGTCATCCAGGACCTCGAAGCGTTGGACCTGCAGCGGCGCGGCCGGGAGCTCCGCTTCGATCCGGCGTTGGGAGCCGGCGGGGCGAACGTGAATTTCGTGGCCCCGACCGCGCGGCGGTCGGTCTGGGCCATGCGGACCTACGAACGCGGGATCGAAGGAGAGACACTCGCGTGCGGCACCGGCGCCGTAGCGGCGTGTTGCATGCTGCGGGAATGGCGTCTGGCCGACCTTCCTGCCACGATTACGACTCGGAGTGGGCTGCCGCTCGGCGTCCGGGCCGAACGGTCCCGCGGGGGCCAGTACGAGGACGTTTGGCTGGAGGGGCAGGCGCGCATTGTGTTCAGAGGAGTACTCGCATCATGACAGCCTTATCCACATCTATCCACAGCTCAACTTAACATAACATCTATTATACGAAGCTGTGTCTGCGAAGAGGCAGCTGCTACTTGCTTCCCGGCTGCAGCTCTCCCAACCGCACTTTGGCCTCGAACGCCGATCCCGTCGAATCCAGTTTCGCCACAATCTCCTGGTAGGCCGCAATCGCCCGGGCCGTGTCTCGGGCCGCCAGCCACGCCCTCCCCTCATCGGACAGGAACTGCGCCCGGGCGAACGGCAGGCGCGCGACTTGGGCGGCCTGGGCGTACGACTCGGCGGCTTCCTTGGGGTGCTCCACGTTCTCGTAGGCGGCCCCCAGCAGCCCATACGCTTGGGCGCGATAGTCGGCCGGGGCGTCAGGAGCGAACTTCTTGAGTACATCGATCGCCTGCTGATTCTGCCCCTGTGCCAACCGGGTCTGGGCGAGGAGAATGGACGCCTCGCTGGCCGAGCGCGAACCGGAATAGTTCTCGGTAATGCGTGCCAACTCGCTCGCGGCGAGCGCATAGTTCTTTGATTCCAAGGCAAACCGGGCCGAGCTGAGCTGCTGGCTCGCGACCCGCTCGCTCTGCCTGGTGGAAAGCAGGTTCCACCCGAAGAAACCCGCCCCCAGGATCAGAATCCCGGCGACCCAGGTGACCGGCCTGCGGTGTCGCGTGATCCACGCGATCAGCGCACCCTCGCTCCCAGCGAGTTTTGTCTCCGATGCATCGCGAACCGATGTTGCCACGGTGCCCACTTTCGAGAATTGTCGCCCGAAGCCCCATGCCCCTGGGGCGACTCGAACGCCCGGCCAACGGTTTAGGAAACCGCTGCTCTATCCACCTGAGCTACAGGGGCGTAACCCGCGAAATTTACTGGAGTTAGGGCATCGTAATCAAGCCCTGCATCAATAGCGCACCACGGACTCCACGCGTTCCGGTGTGAGCCGCTCGCGGCCGTTCAGGAATTCCAACTCGATCAGGAAGCTGAAACCGACCACCGTCGCCCCCCTGGCCCGGACCAGGCGACCAGCCGCCTCCGCGGTCCCGCCCGTGGCCAGGACGTCGTCCACGATGAGCACGCGGTCGTGCGCGCCGATGGCATCGGAGTGCATCTCCAGCGCGTCGGTCCCGTATTCGAGCATGTACTCCACCCGCTGCCGATCCGCCGGCAGCTTCCCTGGTTTGCGCACCGGAACCAGTCCCGCCTCGAGCCCCAGCGCCACCGGGGCGCCGAAGATGAAACCGCGTGACTCGATGGCTACCACCCGGGTCACTCCCGTCCCCTTGAACGGCTGTGCCAGGTCCCGCACCGCCACCCCGAACAACTGCGGATCGAGCAGTACCGGGGTGATGTCCTTGAAAATGATGCCGGGCTTGGGAAAGTCGGGGACGTCACGTATCGCCTGACGGAGTCGCACTGAGTCACTGTTTGGGTGCACGATTGCCCCTTAGTCGAACTACAAGATTTCAAAGGAGTTGAGCTGTTCAGATTCGTGTGAAAGTTCTTCTTTTTCCACATGCTTCACGTGAGCGCCGGCAGGTCCTGCACTCAGAGCCCGCTCCAACGCGACGAGCGCCGCGCTGGTTCCCTGCGCACACACCTCCACCCCGCCATCGGGCAGATTCCTCACGTGACCCTTCAACCCCAGGCGGGCGGCTTCCCGCATTACGAACCAGCGGAATCCCACCCCCTGCACCCGCCCGCGCACCAGATAGCGCACCATGCCTCGGGCGCTCACGCACGGTGGTCCGACGCCGCTCCGGCCCCGGCACGGCGCCGCCGATGCCAGACGACGTACACCGCCACGCCAAGCCCCACCACGGGCACGACCACCATCAGTGCTCGTCCCACGTACCGCTGGACCTCCTCGTTGCGCAGCACGTCTTCGTGACGTCCGAGAAAGTACCCGATTCCCGTGAGCACGCTGCACCACAGCAATGCCCCGAGTCCCGTGAAGAGGACGAACCGGGACAGCGGCATCCGGGCAATACCCGCAGGGATCGAGACCAGATGTCGCACCACCGGCAGGAGGCGCCCCACCATCGTGCTGATCTCCCCGTGATCGGCGAAGAACCGCTCGGCGCGGTCGAGGGAGCGTTCCGAGAGCAGCACGTACCGGCCGAACCGCCGCACCAGCGCCCTCCCCAGGAGCTGCGCCGCCCAATAGTTGGCCAGGGCTCCGAGGATGCTCCCCACGACGCCGCACGCGAGCACGGCCCAAAGGTTCAGTTGGCCCTTGGCGACCCAATACCCGGCCGGCGGCATCACCAGCTCGCTCGGCATGGGCAGGATCGAGCTCTCCATCGCCATCAGCGCCACGATGCCCGGATAGCCCAGGTCGAGGAGCGCATGCAGCAGCCAGTCCACCAGGCGTTCAAGCATCGAATCCGTGCTCTCCTACGAGCGGGACGAAGAGCGCCGCGCCGAGTGGGGTTTGGCGTATCCCCGTCGCGGTGCGCTCGACCAGTGTGAGCGTCTGGCGGCCGCGGTCGCCCAGGGGCAGCAGCAGCCGGCCGCTGCCCGTCAGCTGCTCCAAAAGCGGGCCGGGGATTTCGGGACCACCGGCGGCGACGAGGATGGCGTCATACGGTGCGTACGCGCTCCAGCCCAGGGTCCCGTCGCCCAGCAACACCGACACGTTCCCCACGGCGGCCGCCCGGAGCGCGTCCTGCGCTGCCAGCGCGAGGGTACGCACGCGTTCCACGGTGAATACCTGCGCCACGAGGTGCGACAGGAGGGCCGTTTGATATCCGGATCCGGTGCCGATCTCCAGCACGCGCTCCTTCCCCCGCAGTCGCAGGGCCTCGAGCGTACGGGCCTGGGTGAACGGCTGCGAGATCGTCTGCCCGGCGCCGATCGGGAGGGCGGCGTTCTCATAGGCACGGTGCCGTACGGCGTCCGGGACGAACAGGTGGCGCGGGGTTTCCGCGAACGCGCGCAGCACGGCGAGGTCTTGCACGCCCTGCTCCCGCAGCTGCTCCACCAAGCGGGTGCGGTATCCCCCGAAGGCGTCCGGGCTCGCCCCTAGACGCCCAGGTTCCATCCGCGCACGGCCTCGAGCAGGTTGTAGTTGGTCATATCCACGTGGAGTGGCGTGACCGAGATATAGCCGTCGCGCATCGCCCGGAAATCCGACTCGGCGCCACCCGACCAGGTGACGTGCCCGCCGCCGATCCAGTAGATGTCCCGACCCCACGGGTCCTTCATCCGGGCCACCTCTTCGTGGAAGACGCGGCTCCCGAGGCTGGTGACTTTGACGCCTTTTACTTCACCGCCGGGAATCGCCGGTAGGTTGACGTTCAGCAGCGTGTCGCGCGGGAACTCCCGGACAGCGACGATGCGGCCGAGCAGTCGTTTCAGCCAGTCAATGTGACTTTCCAGGTGCTCGAGATCGAAACTGCCGTAAGAGATCGCGACACTGGGAATCCCGGCGGCCAGGCCTTCCATGGCGGCCGCCACCGTGCCGGAATACAGCACGTCCTCCCCCATATTGGGACCGTGATTCACGCCCGAAAACACGAAATCGGGCTTCTCGGGCATGAGCGTGTCCAGGGCCAGCAGCACACAGTCGGTCGGCGTGCCGTCCACCTGGTAGGCACCGTCGCTACGCCGCGTCGCCCGGATCGGGCGATGCAGGGTGAGCGAGTGTGACGTCGCGCTCTGCTCGCGATCCGGCGCCACGACCGTCACCTGGCCGAGTGAGCTCGCGGCGTCCGCCAGGACGGAAAGCCCCCGCGCGAGCACGCCATCGTCGTTGGAAATCAGAATGTTCATGATGCGCCGAGGAGATATCGCACGAAGACCCACGCCACCCGCCGGCCATCCCCCCAGGCCCGGAAGTGGCTCGGCACGGGGGTGTAGATGGTCGGGACGTCCACCGAGGTGACCGGGAATCCCGCGCGCAACGCGGCGAGCAGGAACGCCGCTTCGTACTCGTAGCCCCGGTAGGAGGCGATCAGGGGTTGCACCTCCACGGCGAGACGCCGCGAGAACGCCCGCAGGCCCGTCTGGGCGTCCGGTACCCGCGTCTTCCCGATCCGCGAGGCGAGCGTCGCCGACAGCCAGTTGGTGAAGCGCCGTCCCAGCGGCATGCTGCCGGAGCGCGCCCTCGCCCCGAGCACGAGATCGGCTGCACCGCGCTGGACCGGCGCCAGGAGATGGGGGAGCGCGCCGGGGGGGTGTTGCCCGTCGGCGTCGAGCGTCGTCAGCACGGCCACACCGTCCGACAATGCACGGGCGATGCCGGTGGCGAGTGCGGTTCCCTTGCCGCGGTTGTCGGGATGCCGGATGACCAATGCGCCGGCCGCTGCGGCCGCGGCCCCCGTGCCATCGGTGGAGCCGTCGTCCACGACGTAGATCTCGGCATCGGGGAGCGCCGTGCGGACACCAGCGACCACACCGGCGACGCTCGCGGCAGCCTGATACGCCGGCACGATGACGGCGACGCGTCCGATTTCAGGAGCGTCCGCCATGGGGCGGCGGCGCGCCGTCGAGCAGCGCGAGCACGGCTTTCAGCTCGGCCCGCAGGTCCTTGACCGTTTCCGACGCCAGCGCCTGGCGCGCTTCCGGCTTCAGCTCACCGGAGCGCCGATACTGCTCGATCTTGGCCCGGGCGCCCTCGATCGTGTACTTCTCGGTGTAGAGCAGATGCTTCACGAGCATGATGAGCTCGATTTCGCGCCGCTGGTACACGCGATTCCCCGAGCGGTTCTTGGCCGGGTTCAAGAAGCGGAATTGACTCTCCCAATAGCGCAACACGTGCGGCTTGAGATCGGTGAGCTGACACACTTCCCCGATCGAAAAAAACTCCTGTACCGGATGCGGCGCGCTCATCGCCACACTTCCGGCTTGGGCGCTCGTTCCATCAAGTCGCTGATCGCCTGCCGCGGGGCCTTGCCCTGAAACAAGATCTCGCTCACCTGGCGCGCGATCGGCAGCTCCACGCCGTGCCGCTCGCCGAGCGTCACCGCTGTGCGGGCCGTCATCACCCCCTCGGCCACGGTGTTCCGGCTGGCCAGGATCTCCTCCAGATTCCGCCCCCGTCCGAGCTCCTCGCCGAGCGAGCGGTTGCGCGACAGCGCCCCCGTAGCGGTCAGCACCAGATCACCCAGCCCGGCGAGGCCGGCAAAGGTGAGCGGGTCGGCGCCCAGGGCGAGGCCGAGTCGCGTGAGCTCCGCCAGACCGCGGGTGATGAGCGCGGCGCGCGGGTTGAAACCCAGCCCGAGCCCCTCGGCGATCCCCGCCGCCAGAGCGATCACGTTCTTCAACGCACCGCCCAGCTCCACGCCGATGACGTCGGTGTGCGAATACACGCGGAAATAACCGGTCGAGAAGACCTCCTGCACGCGCTGGGCCACCTCATGCTCGGCCGAGGCCGCCACCACCGCCGTGGGCTGCCGCTCGTACACTTCCCGCGCGAATGACGGGCCGGAGAGCACCGCCAGCGGCGTCGCGAGCCCGAACACTTCGGCGAGGACACACGACAGGCGGTCCTGGCGCTCCGGCTCGAGTCCCTTGGACACGCTCACCACGAGGGGCGCGCCGCGCACCGCTGCGGCGACCGTCGTCATCACGCCTCGCACGACGTGAGATGGGACGGCGGAAACCACGACTTCGGCCCCGCGGACCGCCTCGGCAAGATCGCCGCTCGCCCGGAGCCCGGGGGAAAGTGGTGCCATGGGAAGGAACAGCGCATTCTCGTGGTCGCGGTTGATCCCCTGCACCACCTCCGGCTCCCGGGCCCAGATCGTCACCGGCAGGTCCTTGCGCGCGAGCAGGTCGGCGAGCGTCGTCCCCCACGCCCCTCCCCCGATCACGGCGACCCGTGGGCGGTCCTGGGTGGTCACGCGAGGCCCCTCCGGGTCCGGAACCGGCTCTCGGTGCCGGCAAGGAGCCGGCGCACGTTGGCTCGATGCGAAAACACGATGAGCGCCGCGAGCGCGACGCTCGCCCAGAACGCCGGCGTGGCAGCGGGCTGGAAGAGTCGGACCCAGATCGGGAACGTCGCGGCCGCGATGATCGAGCTGAGGGAGACGTATCCCGTCAGCCATAGGCTCCCACCCCACACCGGTATGGCGATCGCGACGGCCAGGGGAGCAAGGGCGATGAACACGCCCAGGGCGGTGGCGACGCCCTTCCCGCCCCGGAACCTCACGTACGGCGAAAACACATGCCCCAACACCGCGGCAATGCCCAGCGCCACCGCACCCCACGGTCCGGCGTGCGCCCAGCCGGCAAAGAATGCGACCGGCACCGCTCCTTTTGCCACATCCACCAGCGCCACGGGGATGGCCCAGCGCCAACCGAGCACGCGATAGACGTTGGTCGCCCCGAGGTTGCGGCTGCCGTGCTCTCGCAGGTCGATTCCCCGAGCGAGCCGGCCGGCGACCCAGGCGGTCGGCGTGGCGCCGAGCAGATAGGACGCCGCCAGCCAGAGGGCCAGCGTCACCGCCGCTCCTGCCGCTTGCGGCGGAATTTGACGTTGACCGGAGCGCCGGTGAACGCCCAAGCTTCCCGAAAGCCGTTCACGAGGTATCGGGCGTAGGACTCCGGGATGGCGTCGGGACGGTTGGCAATGATGGCGAAGCGAGGCGGTGCGGTGCCGATCTGCGTCGCGTAAAACAACCGTACCGACTCACCCACGGGCTGCGGTGGCTGCTGGCGACTCACGAGCGTCTCGAGCACCCGGTTGACCTCCGCGGTCGGGACGCGCTTCCCACGCTCCTCCGCGACGGTGAGGATGAGGTCGAACAACTTCGTCACCCGCTGCCCAGTCTTCGCCGATACGTAGAGAAACGGGATGAACCGGAGGAACGGCGCGCCCTCGGCAAGCTCCTCCTCGCCACGCACCGCGGTATTCGAGTCCTTTTCCTCGATCAGATCCCACTTGTTGACGGCCACGATCACTCCGGCGCCGCGCTCCCACGCATCCCCGATGATCCTGAGATCCTGCACGTGCATACCGTCGAGCGCGTCCACGACGAGCACGCACACATCCGCGCGCTCGATCGCGCGGGAGGTCCGCAGCGTGGAGTAAAATTCTACGTCGTCCTGGACTTTGCTCCGCTTGCGCAGGCCCGCGGTATCGATGAACACCAGCCGGTGCCCTTCGTGATCCACGGGCGTGTCCACGGCGTCGCGCGTCGTCCCCGGCTCGGCGGCGACGACCATGCGCTCGCGCCCCAGCAGCCGGTTCAGGAGGCTCGACTTGCCGACGTTCGGCCGCCCGACGATCGCCACCTGGACTGCGGCCACGTCCTCGTCGCCACTCCCCTGGGGCAGCATGTCCACGACGCGGTCGAGCAAGTCGCCCGTGCTCTTCCCCACCGTCGCCGAAACGGGAAACGGGTCGCCCAGCCCGAGCTCGTAGAACGCGAGGTGGCGCTGATCGTCGGGGATCCGGTCCGCCTTATTCGCGACCAGGAGCACCGGACGTTGGACGCCGCGCAGATACTGCGCGATCTCGAGATCAGCCGGATGCACGCCCTCCGCCACATCCACCAGGAACAGCAGCACATCGCTCTCGGCCACGGCCGCCTCGACCTGGCTCCGGATCGCCCGGTTCAGGGCATCCGAAGCGAAGGGCACGAGCCCGCCCGTGTCGACCAGCCAGAAGCGGCGTCCGTTCCAGTCGGCGACGGCAAAATTCCGGTCGCGGGTCACACCGGGACGCGGATCCACGATCGCCGCACGCCGGCCGATCAGCCGGTTGAACAAGGTGGACTTGCCGACGTTGGGGCGGCCGATGATGGCCACGGTCGGGGCCCCCTTCACCGCCCCTCCTCCAATGCGGAATTCGGGATGTTGAATGCGGAATTCGATGAACGAGGCTCCTGGTGCTCGCTCAGCACGTCGGCGAAATCGTGCGACAGCCGGATCTCCATCGGCACCTGGGCGGCCAGCGCATGGGCGTCCAGGTCGTCCATGAAGCGCAGGTCGTCGTTCACCGCCTCCGCCGGCAGCAACGCGAGATCGAGGTCCCGACGGTCCCGCAGAACGTCGCGAAACGCTGCGCCCGGGAGCAGGCCGGCCGTCGTCACCGCGGTCCCGAACAGTTGATTCTCGATCGCCAGCACTTCAAACACCGCGCCGGTCTCGCTCGCCAAGGTCTCGATCACCTGGGGCATGAGCGGCGCCATGGCCGATCCCGTGGCGATTGCGATGCGCTTCCCGGACCAGTCCCCGAATCGCCCCGTGGCCTCGCCGATGCGGGTCTGCAGGTAGCGCACCGCGCCGACGCCGTTCTCGCGCTGCTCGAAATCACCGTACCAGAGCGCCGGCGGCAGTGCGGCGCCCGCCTGGAGGTACAAGTCGTCGGCGCCAAAACACC
>JBGPIW010000059.1:0-9494 GCA_041485045.1 Gemmatimonadota bacterium
CGTCATCCTGGAGGAATTGGAGCACGCCCGCAAGCGCGGCGCCAAGATCTACGCCGAGATGGTGGGCTACGGTATGACCGCCGACGCCTACCACATTACCGCCCCGGCTCCCGACGGCGAGGGCGCGCAGCGCGCCATGCGGCTCGCGATGGAGGACGGCGGCGTCCGGCCCGAACAGGTCGGCTACATCAACGCGCACGGCACCTCCACGCCGCACGGCGACGCCGCCGAGACGGCGGCGGTGAAGGCCGTGTTCGGCACTCAGGCGAAGAAGCTCGTCTTCGGTTCCACCAAGTCGATGACCGGACACCTGCTGGGCGCCGCCGGCGCGCTCGAGTTCGCCGTGTGCACGATGGTGGTGGGCGAGGGCGTGATCCCCCCGACCATCAACCAGTTCACCCCCGATCCCGCCTGCGATCTCGACTCGGCGCCCAACAAGGCCGTGAAGCGCATGGTGGAGGTGGCGCTCTCCAACTCCTTCGGGTTTGGCGGGCACAACGTGACGCTCGCCGTGCGTCGCGCCCCGTGACCGCCGGGCGGCACGATCCGGCCTTGCGGCCGATCGTCGGGCGGGTGGAGCGCGGCGAGCGGCTCGGGCGCGACGACGCGCTGGCGTTGTTCGCCTCCGCCGACCTGTTGACCTTGGGCGAGCTGGCCGACCGGGCGAACCGGCGCCGCAACGGCGACCGCGTCTTTTTCGCCGCCAATCAGCACATCAATCCGACCAACGTCTGCATCCTGCGCAACACGTGCGTCTTCTGCTCCTTCGCGCGGATGCCGCAGGAGGACGGGCAGTACACGCGCAGCCTCGAGGACGTCTTCGCCGAGGCGGACGCCGCGCGCGACAACCCGACGCGCGAGTTCCACATCGTGGGCGGGCTGCACCCCAAGCTCTCCCTCGCCTACTACCTCGACATGTTTCGCGGGCTCAAGGCGAGGCACCCGCTCGTCCAGATCAAGGCGCTCACCGCCGTCGAGGTGGCGCACCTGGCACGTCTCGAAGGGATCTCGACGCGCGACGTGCTGGTGGCGATGAAGGACGCGGGCGTCACCAGCCTCCCGGGCGGCGGCGCCGAGGTGTTCAGTCCCGCGGCGCGCGCCACCATCGCCGACCGCAAGCTCACCGGTGCGGAATGGCTCGCCGTGCACCGCGAGGCCCATCAGCTCGGCATTCCGTCGAACTGCACCATGCTGTACGGGCACGTCGAGACGCTGGAAGACCGGGTCGACCACCTGCTGGCGCTGCGCGCGCTGCAGGATGAGACGGGCGGGTTTCTCACCTACATTCCGCTCGCCTATCACCCCGACCACAACGAGCTGGGCGAGGCGCTGGGGCGCACCGGGACCGCCACCACGGGTTTCGACGACCTGAAGAACATCGCGGTGGGCCGACTGGTGCTCGACAACATTCCGCACGTGAAGACCCACTGGCCGATGGTGACGCCGTTCATCTCGCAGCTCGCCCTGGGCTTCGGCTGCGACGACCTGGAGGGCACGGTGGTGTTCGAGCGGGTCTATCACGAGGCCGGCGCGGGGACCCCGATGTGGCTCTCCTACGACGAGATCATCAGCCTGATCCGCGGGGCGGGGAAAACGCCGCAGGAGCGCGACTCGCTCTATCAGACGGTGCGGACCTTCGAGGACTGGGTTCCGGGCGCGGCCCGGAAGCCTCGCGCCGAGGGTCCCGAGGGGCCGACGTTCCACATCGAGCACCGAGCGAAGGCCAGAGGCAAGGGGAAGAGGCTGCCAGTGGTGGCGGGTGTGGTAGAGGGGTTGGAGTGAGCACCAGCTGGCTGAGGCCGACTCCCCAGGGACCCCGGGCTTGCGCCCGGGGTCGGCTCAGTCTCACCGATGGTGGAGCCCGCTCTGTCCCCACCTGGTCAGCCTCACCTGACCCCGGGCGCCAGCCCGGGGTCCCCAGAGGGCCGGGCTACAGTGATCTCTCCTCGAGGCAGGGTTTCCGATGAGATTGGGCCGGATCCCCTACATCAACTGTTATCCGGTCTATGGCGCGATCGACCGGGGACAGGTGAGCGTCCCCGCCGACCTCGTCACCGGGACTCCGGCTGAGCTGAACGATCTGCTCGTGGCGGGGGAGCTGGACGTCTCGGTGATCAGTGCAGTCGAATACGCCCGGCACGCGAAGGACTTGATCCTGCTCCCCGGGCTGGCGATCTCGTGCGACGGGCCGGTCCGCAGCGTGATGCTGTTCAGCAAGACCCACGTCGCCAGGCTGGACGGGCGAACGGTGTTGCTCAGCGCTTCCTCCCGCACATCGGTCGCGTTGCTGGAGCTGCTGTTCCGGGACGTCTGGAAAGCCCGGCCAAAGTTTGCCGCAGTGCGCGCCGAGGCAAGCGATCTCGATCACCTGATGGGGCTGCCGCACGACGCGGTGCTGGTGATCGGGGATCCGGCGCTGCTGCTCGCGGCGCGCAGCCTCTATCCGCACCGTTACGATCTAGGCGAGGCGTGGAAGCGCTGGACCGGGCTGCCGTTCGTGTTCGCGGTGTGGGCCGCGCGCCGCGCCGCCGACCCGGGCGCGGTGGAGCGGATTCACCGTGCCCTGCTCGAGTCGCGCTCGTGGGGATTGGCGCACCTCGATGACCTGGCCCGCCTGGCGTCGGCCGCGACGCTCGTTCCCGAGGCGGAGTGCCGGGCCTACCTCGGCGGGCTCGACTATGCGCTCACCGACAAGCACCTGGCCGGACTGACCGATTTCTTCCGCCGCCTCGCGGCGGTGGGGATCGTGCCCGACGGGTCGCTCCAGTTCTTGCAGGTCGCCTGAGCTATGATCGTCGATCGCAGCTCCACGGAGTTCCGCGGCTATCTCGACCTCTACCAGCACGCGCCGCTGCTCGAGCTGGGCCGGCTGGCCGACGAAGTGCGCTGGCGGCTCCACCCCCAGCCGGTCGTCAGCTACATCATCGACCGCAACATCAACTATACGAACGTCTGCGTCGCCGACTGCAAGTTCTGCGCGTTCTACCGGCGGCCGAAGGATCTCGAAGGGTATGTCCTGTCCTTCGAGGAGATCGGCCGCAAGATCGAGGAAGTGAAGGCGTTGGGCGGCGTGCAGATCCTGATGCAGGGCGGGCACAACCCCTACATCCCGTTCGAGTGGTATCTCGACCTGTTGCGCTACATCAAGCGCAACCATCCGATTCACATTCACGCCTTTTCGCCGTCCGAGATCGACTTTTTCGCCGGGCGCTTCGGCATGTCGATCGACGAGGTCCTGAAGCAGCTGGTGAGCGCGGGGCTCGACTCGATCCCGGGTGGTGGCGGGGAGATCCTGGTCCAGGAGGTCCGCGATCGCGTCGCCAAGAAGAAGGCCGGGGCCGATCGCTGGCTCGAGGTGATGGAGCGGGCGCACCGCCAGGGGTTGAAGACCAGCGTCACCATGATGTACGGCCTGGGTGAATCCGACGCCGACCGGATCGAGCACCTGTTCCGCGTGCGCGAGGTCCAGGCGCAGACGGGTGGCTTCACCGCCTTCATCTGCTGGCCGCTCCAGCCCGAGCACACCGAGCTGGAGCACCTCGGCAAGACCGACGCCGTGACCTATCTGCGCACCCAGGCGATCGCCCGCATTGTGCTCGGCAACCTGCCCAACATCCAGGCCTCCTGGGTCACGATGGGTCCCAAGATCGGCCAGGTCGCCCTGCGCTTCGGCGCCAACGACTTCGGCTCGCTCATGATGGAGGAGAACGTCGTCTCCGCGGCGGGCACGACGTGGCGCATGACGCTGCCCGAGATGCAGCGCCTCATCGCCGATGCCGGGTATGCCCCCATCAAGCGGCGCCAGGACTACACCTTGCTGCCGGAAGCCGCCTAGCTGATGACCGACAGCCGATAGCCGATAGCCCTGTGCCTGACGTCCTCATCCTCGTCGGCTCCGAGAGCGACAAGCCCCGCATCGAGCCGGCGTTCGAAGTCCTCACCAAGGCCGGCGTGAGCTACGAGTTCCAGGTCTCTTCGGCGCACCGCACCCCGGAGCGGACCAGCGAGATCGTGAAGGGCGCGAGGGCGCGCGGGTGCCGCGTCCTCATCTGCGGTGCGGGGCTGTCGGCCGCGTTGCCGGGCTTCGCCGCCGCCCTTACCGACCTCCCCGTGATCGGGGTGCCGTTCGCCGTCGGGCCGTTGAACGGCCTCGACGCCCTGCTCGCCACCGTCCAGGTCCCTGCCGGCGTGCCGGTGGCCACGGTCGGCATCGACAACGCCAGGAACGCGGCGCACTTGGCACTCCGGATCCTGCAGCGATGAGCGGCCTGCGCATCGGCATCGGGTACGATTCGCATCGCTTCGTGGCGGGGCGGCCGCTCGTCCTGGGCGGCGTCACGATTCCCCATGACCGGGGACTCGACGGCTGGTCCGACGCCGACGCGGTGGCCCACGCGCTCACCGACGCGATCCTGGGGGCGGCCACCCTGGGCGACATCGGGCAGCTGTTTCCGCCCGACAACCCCAAGTGGAAGGACGCGAGCTCCATCGACCTGCTGCGCCGCGCGAGCCTCAAGGCGGCCGAAATCGGATTTTCGCTCGCGCACGCCGACATCACCATCATCGCCGAGGAGCCGAAGCTCGGGCCCTACGTCGACCTTATGCGCGAGAAGCTCGCCGATGCAGCCATCGCCGGGTTCTCGAACCTGTCGGTGAAGGCGAAGACCAACGAGGGGATGGGCTTCATCGGGCGGGGCGAGGGCATCGCGGTGATCGCCGTGGCATTGCTCGAGGAGGCGCGGACCTGAGTCATCTGCTCCAGTTCCTCGAGACCCTTCCCGCCACTCCACTGTACGCCCTCATCGGTCTGTTGGCCGCCGTCGAAAATGTCTTCCCGCCCGTTCCCGCCGACACCGCGGTCGCCCTGGGGGCGTTTCTCGCCGGCCGGGGCACGCTCGATCCCTGGGTGGTGTTCGCCGTGACCTGGTTTTGCAATGTGGGCAGCGCGTCATTGGTGTACGCCGTGGGGCGCCGCTACGGCCGGGCGTTCTTCGCCGGGCGGATCGGCCGGCGACTCGTGACCGAGCGGGCGATGCTCCACATCCAGGAGGCGTACACGCGCTACGGGACGTGGGGCATCCTCCTGTCCCGGTTGCTGCCGGTGTGGCGCGCGGTGGTGCCCCCGTTCGCCGGCGTGGCGGGCGTTCCCGCGGCGCGCGCGATCCTTCCCATGGCCCTGGCGTCGGCCGTGTGGTACGGGGCGCTCACCTGGCTCGTCGCGACGCTGGGCACCAACTTCGAGGTCGTCACCCGCGTCCTGGCCCGGGCCAACCTGGTCCTCGGGATCATCGCGGTCGCCCTGCTCCTGGTGTTCGCGCGATGGACGTACCGGCGGCTGAAGCGCTGAATCCGGCGTTCCACCTGGAACAATTCCGGGATTACCTGGCGCTCGAGGCCGGGTCGAGCCGCCACACCGTCGAGAGCTACCTGCGCGACGTGCGGCGCCTCGCGGCCCATGCGGCGACCCTGCGCGTCGCGCGGCCCGATGCGTTGACCGCCGTCCAGCTGCGCGAGTTCGTCTATGCGCTGAAGGACCTGGGTCTGTCCCCGGCCACCATTCACCGCCAGATCTCGGCGATCCGGACCTATTTCCGCTTTCTCGTGGGTGAGGGTCACGCGACGCGGAACCCGAGCGAGCGGATCGAGTCGCCCAAACGCTGGCGCACGCTGCCGGTCGTACTCACCACGCACGAGGTCGACCGGCTGCTCGGCACCCCCACGCCCGATGCGCCGCTCGGTATGCGCGACCGGGCGTTGCTCGAATTCGCCTACGCGACCGGGGCGCGAGTTTCGGAAGTCGTGGGGGTGCACCTCCAGGACGTGTTATACGAGGAGGGCATCGTGCGGCTCTTCGGCAAAGGAGCAAAACAGCGTCTCGTGCCCGTCGGCCGCCGAGCGTTGGGGGCCGTGGCATTATACGCGCGCGAGATCCGGCCCGGTCTCGACCGGGGGAAGACCCTCGGCAAGTTGTTTCTCAATGCGCGCGGCACGCCGTTGAGCCGCGTGGGCGCGTGGGGCGTCATCCGTCAGGCGGCCAAGCGGGCCGGCATCGCCAAGCGTGTCTCGCCGCACACATTGCGTCATACCTTCGCCACACATCTCCTCGAGGGTGGGGCGGACCTGCGGGCGGTGCAGGAGATGCTGGGCCACGCGGACCTTGCGACCACGCAGTTGTATACTCACGTGGACCGTGACTACCTGCGGTCGGTCCACCGGCAATTTCATCCCCGCGCCTAGCCGGGGAGAGGAGACACATGTGTTCAGCGAGTATCTGGTTGGCGTGGTTGTGCGCGATCTGAACGCGTTGGGACGGGAAGTGGAGGCGTATCCCGACGACGCGAGCCTGTGGCGCACTCCGCCCGGGATAGCGAACTCAGGCGGGACCCTGGCGCTCCATCTCTGCGGCAACGTCCAGCACTTCTTCGGCGCGGTTCTGGGCAGCACCGGGTATGTGCGCGACCGGGCGGGCGAGTTCAGCTGGCGCGACGTGCCGCGGGCCGAGATCCAGCAGCAGGTCAGCGCCGCCATCGTTGCTGCCGAGCGAGGGCTCGCGCTCCTCGCCGACGGTGCGCTGGAGACCGACTTTCCCGAGAAGATCGCGGGCCACTCGGTGGGGACGGGGGAATGGCTCGTCCATCTCGTCGATCACCTGGGCTACCACCTCGGCCAAATCGATTACCACCGGCGGCTGGTGACGGGGCGGGGGGAGACGGTGCGGGCCCTGGCGGTCCCCGAGCTGCGGACGGCGCGCCAGGCGGGCTGAGCCTTACTGGCGGGGCGGCTCGAGCACCACGCTTTCGAGCCGCACGCGTCCCAGCGGGCCGTAGTTCTTCCAGTTCAGTTTGAGCCCGATGTCCTGGATCTCGACGCGCATGCGGCGCAGCGAGCCGTCGGGGTCGCGGCAGAACCAGGTGAACGTCGCGTTTTCGATCCACTGCCCGGTGTCCCAGGGCAGGCGGGAGAGGCCGAGGGCGCGGCGCTTGTCCTTGCCGCGGCGCCATACCCGGCAGGGTATGGCGGGGCCGGAGTCAGGGGCCGTGGGTGGGGTGGAGTCCGCGCACACGTCCTCGTACGTGTAAAAAACGATGTGATAGCGGACTGGGGTGAGGCCGGTAACGCGCACTGTGGGCGAGTCCAGCGGCTCCCCCGAGTCGCCGCCGAGGTGGTAGTGGTACCACTTGAACACCTCCTCGATCGACGCCTCGATGCGGTACAGGCGGGTGCGGAGCGAGCCGCTCGCCGGTGGCAGCAGGGCTTCGGCCTTCGTGTCGTGGCGTGAGCCGGGGATCACGGGGATCTGCTCGAACGTCTCGGGAGTCTGGGCCCGGGCGGCGCCGGCGGCGAGCGCGGTAGCCGCGGCCAGGGCACACATCCGGGGATATGTCATGCGGTTGCGAGCCACGATAACGCTGCGTTCGGGGCGCCGCTACCGCATTTTTTCGCCCTCGCCTTCCAGCGCCTACCAACTAGAGTGGGGGGATGACCCTCGCCGGCGCGCGTGTCGGACCCGTTCTCCGGGACGCGAGAGCGTCCCGGGAAACCCACGATCCGAAGCTCCTGACCCGGGTGCGTGCCGCGTTGCGGCTGCGGCATTACAGCCGTCGCACCGAGCAAGTGTATGTCCGCTGGATCCAGCTGTTCATCAAGTTCCATGGTCTGCGTCACCCATCCCAGCTGGGCAGCGCCGAGGTGTCCGCGTTTCTCACCAACCTGGCCGTCGCCAGGCGTGTGAGCGCGTCCACCCAGAACCAGGCGCTGGCCGCGCTGCTGTTCTTGTACGGTGAGGTTCTGGGCAGCAAGGTCGCCTGGATCGCCGACCTGGTCCGCGCCAAGCAGCCTCATCGGGTCCCCATCGTACTCACGCGCGACGAAGTGCGCAGCGTCCTGGGGTGCATGCGCGGCGTGACCCAGCTCGTCGCGCGCCTCCTGTATGGGACCGGGATGCGCCTGCTCGAGGGCCTGCAGCTGCGCGTCAAGGATGTCGATTTCGGCCTCAACGAGATCACCATTCGGGGTGGTAAGGGTGAGCGCGACCGGGTGACCATGTTGCCCGAGTCGCTGAAGCCCGTCTTGCGCGTCCACCTGGAGGGGGTGCGACGGCTCCACACCATGGCCCTCGCCGCCGGGGCGGGGGCCGTCGAGCTGCCCGGCGCTCTAGCCGGGAAGTACCCTGCGGCTCATCGTGAGTGGGTGTGGCAGTGGGTCTTTCCGGGAAGGGATCCGCGGCACCATCTCCATCCTACCGCCATCCAGCGGGCGTTTCGCGACGGAGTGCGGGCCAGCGGCATCGCCAAGGCGGCCCACTGCCACACCCTGCGCCACTCCTTCGCCACCCATCTCCTCGAATCCGGGTACGACATTCGCACGGTGCAGGAGCTCTTGGGCCACCGCGATCTGCGCACCACCATGATTTACACTCACGTCCTGAACCGCGGCGGCCTGGGGGTCCGCAGCCCGGCGGACGCCCTGTGACTCCGATTGTGTGCGGATCTTACACAGCGGTCCTTCGCGGCCTTTCGCGCCAGCGGCTTCCGCCCCAACGAGACCTAACTGTTGGGAACAGGCCGCTTGCGCCAGCGCTGCTCATCCAAAGTCTCAACATCTTATCGAGCGCCCAGGTCTCGCGAAGTGCATCTTACCAAGCATGATTTGCTCTTATACTCCGTCTAATTTTCGTTAGGCGGCGCCCGGTCATGTTGTCTTCAGTTGGTATCGTAGCGGCGATCGTCGTGGGCTCCGCGATCGCCTTGATCGCCCTGTACACCCTTCGGGACTGGTACGAACGCAACCTCGACCGCATCCCCCCCACGGCCAGCGCCATTCTCGCCGTCGCCTTCATTGTCACCTGTGTGCTGTTGGTCACCCGCCGGGTTCCGGCGCAGCCTCTTGTCACTATCGTGCTTGGCCTGAGCGTCTTTGCCGCGGTATGGGGCTGGGTCCGCTACCAGCGATCACCACGCATTCGAAGATGGGAGGCTACCCGGAGACAGGTCGACTCGCTTCTGGCGACGGATCCACAAGCAGCGGACGCTGCCATCCTAACCGCGCTCAAACAGGATGATGCGGAACGCGAACAGCTCCGGGCTATCGCCGTTCACAATCGACGGGCAGCCCTGGAATTCCAACGTCAGACGAGAGCGGAGCTCCGGGCATGGAATAGCACGGCTAGAACCGCCCTCCACGACAAGTCTGCGGACGACGGCGAGCTTGCTGCGGGGCAGCAGATGTTCGAGAACCGGAGAGGCAGACTGGAAGCGGATCTTGAGTGGGTTACGGCTCTTCTCTCCGGCCCCTCGGGCGCCGCCTAACCAGCGCTTGAAGCTGTCGGCCCGCGGCGGCCGCTTGGCAGGGAACGGGTCTGTCTTGTCTGCGGCCGCCGCAGGCCGCAGCTTAAGCGCGATCCGTTAGGCTGCGCTTGAAACACATGAGCATTGTAATCGTCCTCGGCTGGCTCCTAGTAACTGGCGGCGTTATCTGCGCCTTCATTTTCCACG
>JBGPIW010000060.1:0-9483 GCA_041485045.1 Gemmatimonadota bacterium
GACCGCCTCGTGCAGGTGAGCGAGATGGCCCGGGCGCTGCGCATCCCCCGAAACTACCTCTCGAAGATCGTCCATGCGCTCACCCGCGAGGGCGTGCTGCTCTCGACTCGCGGCAAGTCGGGCGGATTCCGACTAGCGGTCCGGCCGGACCGGTTGTATGTGGTTCAAGTGGTCGTGCCATTCGGCAGCCTCGGGGAAGCGCGCCGCTGCCTGCTGGGACGTCCGCACTGCAACGACCGGACGGCATGCGCCGCCCATACCCGGTGGAAGAACGCCGCCGAGCGCGTGGCGGAATTCTTCCGCACAACGACGATCGCCGAGCTGTTGGAGAGCGCCGCCACAGCAGCGTGAGCGCCGCAGCGAACCGTGCCTTCGTGGAAAGGAGCCGATTGTGGCTGAACAACCCGAGACGCCGCACGACGACAGCGATATCCCGCTGATCCAGCGCCTGCTCGACAAACCGTTCCTGCTCCTCGCGGTGAGCATCCTGATCATGGTCGTGTTCTACACGGGGTGGGGGCTGTACGAGATCCTGTCCCTGAAGCCCGACCCCCTTCCCTGATCCGAGGACACCCATTTCATGCACACAGGTCTCGATTCCCCGCCGCGCATCTGGTGGACCCCGGTGCACGGGGCCGAACGCATCTGGGTGACGGTCGCGTTCGCGTGGTGCCTCGTGCTGTTCGCCATGATGCCGCTCTGGCACTTGAAGGGCGAGCAGAACCCGTCCGGCATTCGTCACACCGTCGAGCCTACGCGCTACTACCAACGGGTGCAGGAGTTCATCAACCAGTACAAGGTCGGAGAGGAAGCGGGCATTCCGATCGTCGCCCCGCCGCCCGGCAGTGACGTCTACCTGCTCGCCCAGATGTGGAAGTGGACGCCGATCTTGAAGCTTCAGAAGGGCGTCCAGTACACGCTGCACATGTCCTCCCTCGACGTGAACCACGGGTTCAATCTCAATCCCGTCAACATCAACTTCCAGGTCGTGCCCGGCTACGACTACGCGCTGCGTGTCGTGCCCACGGACGCAGGCGATTTTCGCATCGTGTGCGATGAATTCTGCGGCATCAACCATCACACCATGGTCGGCAAGCTGCTCGTCGTCGATTCCACGGGGGCTCCGGTCGCCCCGGGAGGCGCTCCATGACCGCCGCCGCCACGCCCGCCGCGTTCCGCACCTGCCCGCGCACCGGCCTCAAGGTCAATGCCTCGGCGGAAGCGCTCATCAAGGTCAACGCCGTCGCCGCAACGGTCGCGCTGCTCATCGGTGGGATCGCCGCGATCCTGGTGCTCCTGACCCGCTGGCAGGCGGTGCACCTGCTCCCCGCGGACTGGTTCTACCGCATCCTGACGATCCACGGGATGAGCATGCTGATCTTCTTCATCATCTTCTTCGAGATGGCGATTCTGTACTTCGCCAGCGCCGTCGTCCTGAACAGCCGCGTCGCCACCCCGCGCGTCGGCTGGGCCGCGTTCTGGCTCATGGTGCTCGGGGCCCTGATGGTCGAAGCCACCATGTGGACGGGCCACGCCGACGTGCTGTTCACATCGTACGTCCCGCTGCAGGCCACGTCCTGGTTCTACCTCGGCGTCATCCTCTTCGCGGTCGGCGCGCTGGTCGTCGTGGGCATCTTTTTCGGCACGCTCGTCGTGGCCAAGCGCGAGCGCACCTATCAGGGCTCCGTGCCGCTCGTCACCTTCGGCGCGATCACGGCGGCGATCATCGCCGTCATCACGCTCGGTCACGGCGCGGCGATCTACATCCCGACCTACCTCTGGTCGCTCGGCCTCATGAAGGTCGACCCGGAGATCTACCGCATGGTGTGGTGGGGGCTGGGCCACGCTTCGCAGCAGATCAACGTGGCGGCGATGGTGTCGGTCTGGTATCTGCTGGGCGCCCTCACCGTCGGCGGCGTGGTGTTGAACGAGAAGGTGAGCCGGGGGGCGTTCGCGCTCTACATCCTGTTCATCTCGATGGCGTCGGCCCACCACCTGCTCGTGGATCCCGGCCTGGGCCCCGCGTGGAAGGTGTGGAACACGAGCTACTTCATGTACATGGCCGTGCTCGCCTCCATGGTCCACGGGTTCACCGTGCCGGCGGGGCTCGAGGTCGGCCAGCGAGCGCGCGGCCTCACCAAGGGAATGTTCGAGTGGCTGCGCAAGGCGCCGTGGGGCGATCCAGGCTTCGCTGCTATGATCTTCTCCATCGTCGTGTTCGGCTTCGTTGGCGGCATCACCGGCGTCACCTTCGGGACCGAGCAGATCAACATCATCGCGCATAACACCCTGCGCATTCCGGGGCATTTCCACGCCACCGTCGTGAGCGGGACGGCCCTCGCCTTCATGGGACTCACCTACTACGTGATCCCGCTGATCTTCCGCCGGCGGATCGCGTTCTACCCGCTCGCGCGCATCCAGCCGTGGCTGTTCGCGATCGGGATGCTCATCTTCTCGCTGATGATGACCTTCGCCGGCACCTTCGGTGTGCCGCGGCGTCACTGGGATATCACGTTCTCGGGCGCTCCGTTCGACGTGCAATTCAACCCCGCAGTGAATCTGGTCATGGGGATCATGGCGCTGGGCGGGTTGATGGCGGCGGTCGGGGGCGGGATCTACATCCTCGTGACCGTCTGGTCGGTGTTCTTCGGTGAGCGGCTCCCCGCGGGGGCCTACACCGGCCCGGGTCTGCCCCCGGGCATCGTCACCCCCCCCAAGCCGATCCCGCCCGGCGAGCACTCCAAGAAAGCGACGGGGACCCTGGTGCTCGTGTTCGTGTTCCTGGCGGCGTTCGTCGCGTATTACTTCATCAACTGGAAGCTGCTCTCGGTGGCATGGAGAATCGGCTGACCGCTCCCCCTTCCCGGCTCGCCGGTCGGCACCGGGCGTCGCTCGCGGCGCTCGGTGCCATCCTCGTCATCACCCTGGCGTGGTGGGCCCTGGCGCTGTGGCCGCTTCCCACCCAGGCCTCACCGGCGCTGCTGCGCGCCCGCGTCATCTGCTTCGGGACGTCCGACAACGGCCTTCCCTCCGGCACCGGCTGGATGATGCTGATCGGCGAGCCGATCATGATCACCCTGCTGTTGTTGAGCGTGACCGGGGGCACCACGATCCGCGAAGGGCTGCAAGCGATCGCACGCAATACCCTGGGACGGTTGGCGCTGCGCGCGATTGCGCTGACCGGGCTCGTGGCCATCGCCGCCGCCGGGGCCCGCGTGGCCTACGCCCTCGGTGCGCTCGCGCCCGCGGTGGCCCGGCCGAGCTTCGACGCCGCTGCCGCACCCCGTCTCGATCGTCCGGCGCCGGCGCTGGGACTGGTGGATCAACGTGGCGCTCCCCTGACCCTCGCCGCGCTGCGCGGGCGCCCCGTCCTCGTCACCTTCGCCTACGCGCATTGCGAAACCGTCTGCCCGCTGATCGTCCACGAGGTCGTGCGCGCTGGGGAGCAGCTGGTCGATCGGAAGCCGTACATCATCGTGATCACCCTCGACCCGTGGCGCGATACGCCATCCCGTCTGTCCACCATCGCGCGCCAATGGGAATTGCCCGACGATGCCTCCGTGTTGAGCGGCCCGGTGCCGGACGTCGAAGCGGCCCTCGATCGCTGGGGCGTCGCCCGCACGCGGGATAGCCGCACCGGCGAGGTCACTCACCCCCAGGTCGTCTATGTGCTTGATGGTGATGGCAGGATTGCCTACAACGTCACCGGGGACGCGGACGCCATCGCGCAGCTGGTCCGACGACTCTGACTCCATTGGACACGCCGATAGCTGATAGCTGATAGCCGATAGCCGATAGCCGATAGCCTACATCGGCGAGATCCCCGACGCCCGCGTCCGCGCCCACACGTTCAACGCCATGGTCGCCGCGGCCAGGACTTCGGCGGAGCGACCCACGACGGCGAACACCGGCTGGTTGCCAAGCACGCCCACCGAGGCGAGGCACACGCCGCCATTGAGAAGGGCGAACGCCAGCCAGGCGAGCCCTTCCCGCCCGCGTGCCGCCGGTGTGAGGCCGAACCGCGGGAAGATCCAGTAGGCGACCCCCATCACCAGCTGCACGAGCCAGCCGACGAGCAGCAGCTCGAAGTGCACCGGGAGCCAGCGCCACAACCCGGCCGGCAGCGCGATTCCCTTTCCGGCGAGCAAGAGGGCGCCGAGGCTGAACCCCGCGAGCAGATACGCCAGCGCGGCGCGGATGAACCAGATCGACACGGTGGGCACGGCCGCTACCGTCCCTTCACGCGCGGCCAGGTATTGACCACGAACGCCACGGCCCCGAGCCATTGCAGGACGGCGGAGGTGACGAGCAGCCAGCCCACCGCCAGCGGCTCGGCGGCAACGCGGAGCAGCAACCCCAGGTTCAGCAGGACGAAGCTCGCGACGGCGAGCCCGTTCGCGCCGCGCGGCTGCTCCGCGGAGAACTTGGGAAACATCCAGTAGGCGACGCCGAAGATCATCCCGGTGACCCAGCCGACCACCAGGAGGTGGATCGTAATCGGCGTGAGCCAGAGTGGCCCACCGGCCGCCTGCCATACCCCACCGGCGAGAGCGGCCACGAAATACACCAGGGAGAGTTTGACGAACCAGCGGGTGAGTGGTGGCATCGCTTACCCGACGATCGCCTCGGCCTCGATCTCCACCAGCATGGCGGGATCGACGAGGCCGCTGACCTGGACCATGGTCGTCGCGGGCCGGATGGCCCCGAATACCTCGCCGTGCGCCTTGCCCACTTCTTTCCACCGGCTGATGTCGGTCACGTACATGCGCGTGCGCACCACGTCCTGCAGCGACGCACCCGCCTGGACCAGCGCCCGCTCGATGTTGTGCAACGCCTGCATCGCCTGCAGGTACGGATCGCCGATCCCGATCAGCTGCCCCCGCTCGTCGGTGGCCGTGGTCCCCGCCACGTGAATCACATTGCCGATCCGTACGGCGCGGGAGTAGCCCACGATGGGCTCCCACAGCGTGCCGCTGGAGATGTTCTGACGGTGCACCATGTGGCCTCGGGGTGAAGAGCTATCGGCTATCGGTTATCGGCTATCAGCTATCGGTCGCCCCAGCACGTGGCGCAACGCTCCTTCGAGCTCCGGATGGCGAAACCGGAATCCCGCGGCGAGCAACCGCGCCGGCACGAGCCGCGCGCTCGCCAGCATCGCCTCGTCCGCCGCGTCACGCCCGAATACCAGCCGCAACGCCGCCGGCGGGACCGGCACGAAGGCCGGGCGGGAAAGCACTCGGCCCAGTGTCCGCGCAAAGAGCGCGTTGGTCACGGGATCCGGTGTCACCGCGTTGACCGCGCCCGCGAGACTGTGCGATTCGAGCGCGAACCGGAACACGTCCACCAGGTCATCGATCGCGATCCAGCTCCAGAACCGCGCGCCCCTCCCGATCGGCCCTCCCACACCGAGGCGAAACGGGAGCAATACCGTCCCGAGCAACCCGCCGTCAGGAGCCAGCGCGAGACCCGTGCGCACGTGCACCACGCGCAGCCCGGCCTGCCGTGCGGGGGCCGCGGCTGCCTCCCACGCGCGGCACACCTCGGCCAGAAAGCCGGTTCCCGGTGCGCTCTCCTCGGTCAGCAGCTCGTCGCCACGATCGCCGTAGTAACCGCTCGCCGACGCGCACACCAACGCCCGCGGCTTCCGCTTGAGCCCCGCGATCGTCCGCGCGAGCAGGGTCGTGCCGTCCACCCGGCTGTCCCGGATGCGCGCGCGCTTGGCCGGCGTCCAACGGCCCAGGATCGGCTCGCCGGAAAGATGGACGACGCCGTCGATTCCCTCCAAGGCGGCCGGGTCGAGCTGTCCGCGCTCCGGCGACCACACCACGTCGCCAGTGGGCACACCGCCCTGGCCGCGCCGCAAGCGCACCACCTCGTGCCCCGCTCGCTCGAGCGCCGGCACGAAGTGGCGACCGATCAGTCCTCCGGCTCCCGACACAAGGACTCGCATGGCTCGGAAAACCTATCCCTTCCGGCGCCGAGTGGGCAAATGGCTGTGCGATAGAGAGATAGGGAATCGGCTTGTGCGACCGTCGGCATTGTAGTACTGTATCGCTACAATGATACAGTTGGTGCGTTCGATTGTTTGACCACATCGACCCCCGTAGCCCAACGCCGTTATACGCCCAGATCGCCTCCCGGCTGCGACTCGCAGTGTCGGCGGGCGAGCTGCGCCCCGGCGACGCGTTGCCGTCGGTGCGCCGCTTGGCGAGCCAGCTGCGCGTGAACCCGGCGACGGTGGTCCAGGCATATCGCGACCTCGAAACCGAGGGCTTTCTCGACATGCGCCAGGGGACCGGCACGTTCGTACGGGACGTCCCCGTTGGGCGACGCACCAGCGAGCGGGTCCATCAGGCGACGCTCTTGGTACGACAGCTGATCGCGAATGCGAGCCGGCTGGGGGTGTCGTTGGACGAGCTGCACAGCGCAATCCTGGAAGAAATGGGAGCGAAAGCGTCATGACACACGCCATCGCCATTCGCGGACTGACTTACCGGGCCGGCCGGAGCTTCGAGATCCCGAATCTCGATCTGAGCGTCCCCACGGGATCGATCTACGGCTTCCTGGGACCAAACGGGTCGGGGAAGACCACGACGATGCGATTGGTGCTGGGCCTGTTGCGCCCGCGTGCCGGAGAGATCCGCGTGCTCGATCACCCGATGCCCCAGGATGCGCCGAGCGTGCTGGCGCGGGTAGGCTACGTGCCGGAGCAGCCACACCTCGATCCGACCCTCACCGTGCGCGAGGTACTCCGGTTCCAGGCCGCGTTCTACCCGACCTGGGATCACGCCTGGGCGGAAGAATTGCTGGTCGCGTTCGACCTGGACGAACACCGGCTGTTCGGGAAGCTGTCCAAGGGACAGAAGGGAAAGGTCATGATGCTGCTCGCGCTGGCGCAGCGGCCCGACCTCCTCGTACTGGACGAGCCCACCGACGGATTGGACCCGGTGGTGCGGCGCGACATGCTCGCCGCGCTCCTCGACTACGTGTCCGAGCACGGCGCAACGGTGTTCATCTCCAGCCATCTGGTGCACGAGCTGGAGCGCATGTGCGACTGGGTCGGCGTGATGGACCACGGCCGGTTGGTTACCGAGCTGCCGATGGAGCGCTTCAAGAGCGGCATCAAGCGTCTCGTCGTATCGGGAGCGCCCCCGCGCTGCGACCCCCTGCCCTTCTCGCTGTTGTCCCGTGAGCCGAACGGGACCGCCTCCGAGACATGGTTGGTGCGGGGCTGGGAGCCCGGCATGCAGACGTTCTTCGAGACCGTGGGCGCGTCGCTCCAGCGCGTCATCGATCTCGACCTCGAAGACGGGTTCGTCGAGCTGCTCCGCACGTTCCGCACACCCCGTCGCGAGGAGGTGCGCTGATGTTCCGCGTGATCCTGTATGCCCAATGGAAGTGGTCGCGCTTGGTCGTCACACTCGGCACCATCGCTGCGTTCATCCTCCCCGTCCTGTCGGTCCAGGGCGCCTCGCCCCTCTCGGCGAGCCCGATGAGAGCCGGTGAGATCCTGACCATAGTGCAGGCGTGGGGCGTGCTCTACCCCGTCTTGGCCGCCGCCCTTGGTTTGCTGGTGGCGATCGCGACTTGGGCGCCCGATCATCGCGGGCGCCACGTCCACGCGCTCTCGCTCCCCCTGCCCCGGTGGCGGTATGTGCTGCTGCGCTTCGGCGCGGGGCTCGTACTGCTCGCGGGCCCCGCCCTGGCCGTGCTCGCGGGCGCGGTCCTCGCCACGCGCCTCGCGGCGATTCCACCGGGATTGCAGGGGTACCCGGTGGCCCTGGCGCTCCGGTTCGGCGTCGCCCTGCTCGTGGCATACGCCGTCTTCTTCGCGATATCCGCGGGCACCACCAAGACCGCGGGCGTCATCCTGACGGCGATCGGGGGTCTGATCCTGGTCCAGGTGGTGGCGAGCGCCGCCGACCTCCACCTCGACTTGCTGACGCCGCTCCAGGGTGCCTTGCTGAGCTGGCCGGGGCCGCTGGCGATTTTCACCGGGCGCTGGATGCTGATCGATGTGTAGGCGGGTCCACCTGCTGCTGATCGCGGCCCTCGCAGGCCCCACCACCCTGGCGGCACAGCACACCGCCGAGATACGTGCGCGAGCCGACAGCCTGCTCCGCGAATGGCGGCAGGCAGCCACACTCGCCGCGGTTCAAGACTCGCTGCGCCACGCCGCCGACATCGCCGGGCGAGACACCGTGCGGGCCGGCGCCCTCACCATCCTCGTCAACCCTTCACCGTTGCCCGTGGCCCGCGCAGCGGCTCGGGCCTGGGAGCAGATCGAGCGGTATTACGGCTCGGCGGGGGAGGCGCTCGCGCGGCAGCCGCTCGTGCTGCGAGCCATCGACCCCGACACCGCCGCGCAGCAGAACCCCGGCGGCGCGCTGCCGGTCTCCTGGGACGTGAACGAGGACGTGCTCACGGGCCTGCTCGTCAGCCTGGCCGACTTGAGCGGCGCCGATCCCGCGCTGCACGACTGGTTGGGAGGCGCGCTCATCCCCGGCGTCGACACCGCCCCGCGCCGCGTCCCGGTATACGTGGAGCTCGTCACCGCTCCGTCCCAGGCGGTGCGCGGCTGCTTCAGGGGGGATCGGTTGGCGTGCCGCGACGCGCTTTCTCTGGCCGGCACCCCGGACATGCTTACCCGGTGGTATGGGCCGGACGAGCGACGCTTCCTCGCCACCGTCGAGTATGGGGCGTTCCTGAACCAGGGCGCCCGCGCGCCCGAATTCCGATCCTGCGCCGGCGGCAGCGACTCCGCTTGCCTGCACGTGCTCGAATCGCTCCCGCCCGGCTCCCTGCGGCGCCCCCTGAGTTATGCGGCGCGCTTCTCGCTGCTCCAAACGGCGCGCGCGCTGGGTGGGGCCGAGACGTTCCACCGCCTGTTCTCGGCTCCCCCGGGCCCCATGGGCACGAGGCTCGCCGCGGCGGCGCGCGTGTCCGAGGACTCCCTCGTGGCCCGGTGGCGAGCCGACGTCCTGGCCGCCCGGCCCACTCCGGTTCCCTTGCCGCCGTGGGGGGTCTGGGTCGCGCTGGGGTGGATGGTGGTGTTCATGTCCTGCGGTCTGGGGAGCTCGCGATGGCGCGTGAGCTGAGGGTTTGGATCGCCGCGGCGTTGCTGGGCTGCCTGGTGTTGGGGTTCGTCTACCTGCCGCCCAAGGCTGACCCACTCTTTGGGCGGCGGTTCCGGGAGCCCCCTCCCCCTACGCCGTATCACTTGCGGGTCCAGCAGCTGGCGGATGAGTGGCGGGAGGCGGAGCTCGGGCGGCGACTGCTCGAGTACCGTGAACGGTTGCGGCCCGAGCTCGAGCGGCGCCGGACCCTGGACCAACCGAGCCCAGCCCTGATCGTGGAATGGCCTGACGGGGAGTCGGAAGCGATACGCCATTACATCGCGGCGGCGCTCGACAGCGTGTGGACGCGCCTGGGACTCGGCGCGACGAAGATATCGGTCGGCATCGTCGCCACCGCCGGCGCCCC
>JBGPIW010000061.1:0-9341 GCA_041485045.1 Gemmatimonadota bacterium
CGTTCGGCGGAAGCCGGCGCGTGACCCCCTCGGAGCGCCGGGAGGCGGAGCGCCTGGAGGCGCTGGCGCCGCGCCAGCTGCTGCACGCGGCGCAGCTCTCGTTCCGCCATCCGGTGACCGGGGCACCGATCACCCTTGCCTCCGAATGGCCCGCCGAACTGCTTCCAGCCCTGGCGGAAGCGGCAGGAGACCAGGGATTGCTTGCTGAACGCAACCCCTTGCAGTATCTTGGCTTCGCTCTCTCGGATGCCTGATGCGACCGTAGTCCGCTTGTTGGTGTTCCGGGTGGGCCCGCTGGCCTGCGCGGCCGAAGCGGACGTGGTGCGGGAGATCCTGCCCCGGCTTCCCACCATCCGCATTCCGGGGGCGCCCTCCATCGTGGCCGGCCTGGTCAATGTGCGAGGCAGTCTGGTGACGGTGGTAGAGGGGTGGCGGGCGCTCGAGCAACCGGCGGCCACGGCGACCGACGGCGGGACGACGGTGTTGCTGGAGATCGGACCCGGACGGCGGCCGCTCGGATTCACTGTTGACGAAGTATTGGACCTGCTGGCGGTCCCGGACGACCAGCTGGAGCGTCGCGAAACGTTGCCGGGTGTCGATCCCAGGCTGGTGCGCGCAGTGGGCCGACGCGGCGGACAGGTGTTCGTCGTGCTCGATACGGAAGCCTTGCTGGGCCCCATACTGTCTTCCTAGGGAGGGTCTGTGAGCCACTCTGTTCTCGTCTGCGACGATGCGATCTTCATGCGGACGATGATCAGCGATATCCTGGCGCAGGCGGGCTTCGAGGTAGTGGGCGAGGCGGAGACCGGTGCTCAGGCGGTGGAGAAGTACAAGCAGCTGAAGCCGGACCTGGTGACGATGGACATCGTCATGCCCGACATGGGCGGCATCGACGCGGTACGGGAGATCGTCAAGAACGATCCCGACGCGAAGATCCTGATGTGCAGCGCCATGGGCCAGCAGGCTCTCGTGGTCGAAGCGATCCAGGCCGGCGCCAAGGATTTCGTGGTGAAGCCGTTTCAGCCGTCGCGCGTGCTGGAAGCCGTCCAGCGCGTGCTCGGGTGACATGGATCTGTCGCAGTACGCCGAGCTGTTCCTGGCCGAGAGCCGGGAGCACCTGAGCGCCTGCAATCATCTGCTGCTCCAGTGGGAGCGGACCCCCTCCAGTCCCGAGCCGCTCGCCGGGCTGTTCCGCTCCGTCCATACGGTGAAGGGCATGTCGGCCACCATGGGCTATGCCCGGGTGGCGGACCTGGCGCACCGCATGGAAAACCTGCTCGACCGCCTCCGTAAGGGCGCGGCGGCCCCGGGCGGCGACCTGCTGCAGCTGCTGTTCCGCGCCACCGATCTCCTGGAGAAATCGATCGGCCTCGCCGTGGCGGGCCGCGAGCGGGAATCCGACGTCTCCCCCCTGGGCGCCGAGCTGGACGCGGCGGCGAAGCGGATGGGCAGTCCCCCGGCGGGGCGGCCGGCGCGCGCCGGGCGGTCGAGCCGGGCGGCCAAGGCGGCGCCGGAGCCCGTCGCCGTGCTGCCGAGCGAAGCGGTGTCGGCCGGCGCACCGGGTCCGGGGCGGCTCGTCTCGATCACGCTGCGCTCCGAGGCCCAGCTCAAAGGCGGCCGCGCGTTGCTCGTGCTGCGCCGGGCGCGGGTGCTGGGGGCGGTGGCCCAGGTGTCTCCGCCCGAAGCCGCGTTCGAGGCGGAGGATTTCGACGGGCAGTTCAGTTTCCGTCTCGACGCCACGGTGGCCGCGGCGGAGATCGAGCGGGTGCTTGGCGGCGCCGGGGACGTCGAGCGGGTCGCGGTGAGCGAGCTGGAGAGTGGGGCGCCACGCGGCGAGGGGGCCAGCGCGGATCGCAGCCGCCACATCCGGGTGGATCTGCGGCGGCTCGATGCTCTGATGGACCTCATCGGAGAGCTGGTGACCGCCCGGGGCCGGCTGAACCAAGTGGCCGCCGAACGGCGGGACCCGGCCCTGGACGATGTGGCGATCTCGATCTCGCGGCTCTCGGGGGAGCTGCAATCGGAGATCATCCAGGCGCGCATGACGCCGGTGTGGCAGGTCTTCGACCGCTATCCGCGGCTGGTGCGCGACCTCGCGCGGCAGCTCGACAAGCAGGTCGGCCTGCGCGTCGAGGGGAAGGAGATCGAGCTCGATCGCGCGATCCTGGACGAGCTGGGTGACCCGCTGGTGCACCTGCTCCGCAACGCGGTGGACCACGGGATCGAGATGCCGGCCGAACGGCGGCGTCGCGGGAAGGCCCCGGAGGGCGAGATCGTGTTGTCCGCCGTGCGCGAGCGCGCCAGCGTCACGATCAGCATCGCCGACGACGGGCGCGGCATCGACCGGGACCGGATCCTGCAGAAGGCCAAGCGGGACGGGTTCGTGGACGCCCATCTCGAGAGCCTGAGCGACGATCAGCTGCTGCGCGTGCTGGCCCGGCCCGGGTTTTCCACGGCGGAGGCGGTCACGAACGTGTCGGGGCGCGGCGTCGGCATCGATGTGGCGATGACCAAGATTCGCGCGCTGGGTGGGACCATCGAGGTGCAGACCGAGGTCGGGCGCGGCTCGACGTTCATCCTGCGTCTGCCGGTGACGCTCGCCATCGTGCGGGCCCTCATCGCCGACGTGGGGGGGGAGCGTTACGCGTTACCGTTGACCTACGTTGCCGAGACGGTGGAGTTCGGGGCGGTTCCCATCACCACCGTCGAGGGACGAGAGGCGATGGTGCTGCGCGACCGCGTGGTGCCGCTGGTGCACCTGCGCGCGCTCTTGGGGACTGCGGCGGGTCCGCTCTCGGCCCGCCGCCCGGTGGTCGTGCTGCAGATGGGTGAGCGGCGCACGGGTCTGGTGGTGGACGGCATGGTCGGCCAGCAAGAGATCGTGGTCAAAGAGTTCGACGCACCCGCCGGGACGCTGCCGGTGTTCAGCGGGGCGACCATCATGGGCGACGGGGTGCCGGCGCTGATTCTGGACGCCGGCGGACTCGTCTAGGGGGTGGCATGGAAGACGTACGCGACCTGAAGGAACTGCAGATCGACGCGTTGCGCGAGGTCGCCAACATCGGCGCCGGGCACGCGGCCACCGCCCTGTCGCAGATGACCAACCGGCGGATCATGATCAGCGTGCCGCAGATCAACATCGCCCGGTTGGAGGAGGTGGCGGATCTGCTCGGCGATGCCCAGGCCGTGGTGGTGGCGGTCCTGATGCACATGCTCGGCGATCTCACCGGGCGCACCCTGCTGCTCTTTCCGGAGCGGGTCGGCCAGCGGCTGTGCGACATGCTGCTGCGACGGCCGCAGGGGGCCACGACCGGCTTTGCGGCGCTCGAACAGTCGGCCCTGAAGGAAGCGGGGAACATCCTCTCCGGCGCCTACATGAACGCCCTGTCCGACTTCATGGGCATGCTGCTGCTGCCCTCGGTGCCAAGTCTCGTCATCGACCTGTCGGCGGCGGTCCTCACCACCACGTACCTCAATTTCGGGCACGACCGCGACTTCGTCTTCTGCGTCGAAACCGAGTTTCGCATCGACGCGGAAGAAGAGCTGCGGGGGCATTTTCTCCTGCTCCCGGATCTTGCCTCTCTCAAGGCGATTTTCGACGCGATTCGCGTCACCTGACCCGTGACGGCGCCCGCGCTCTCGGATCGCGACCTCGCCGTCCTCCGATCCTTCGCCCGCCGGATCGATCCCGCAGACGCCGGGGCCCATAACAACCTCGGCGTTCTTTACTACCAGAAGGGATTGATCGCCGAGGCCATCGGGGAGTTCTCCCGCGCGCTCGAGCTCGATCCCAAGATGCAGATCGCCCAGCGCAACCTGGAGATCGCTTACCATAACACCGGCTACTACGATCGCCGGGTCTCGGAGGTCCAGGAACGCCTGCGGCAGTCGCCCGACGACCGCGACGCGCGACTCGAGCTGGGGCGCGCCTTCGCCGCGCTGGGACAGTTCGACGAAGCGGTGGCGGAGTTCGAAGAGATCTTGGCCCACCATCCGAGCGACGTGGCGGCGGTGATCCAGCTCGGCCTGGCGGAGAAGGCGCGCGGGCGGCTGGAAATCGCGGCCGACTGGTTCGAGCAGGCGCAGGCGCTCGATTCGGCGTCGAGCGTCGTACAGTTCTACCTGGGCGAGGTACTCTACAACCGCGGCCTGAACGACGCGGCGCTCGTCGCGCTGCAGCGGGCCGTCCAGCTCAACCCCGACAACGCCAATGCGCACTATCTCATGGCGTTCGTGCTGGGCGACATGGGACGGCACCAGGAGGCGCGCACCGCGTCCAAGCGGGCGATCGAGCTGAACCCTCCCTTGGCGCGCGCGCAGGCCAACCTCTCGATCGATCGCCTAGCGAGCAACGAGCGTCGCAGCCAGCCCTATCTCGTGCGGGGCGCACTCGAAATGGAGGTGGTGGAAGGGCGCGAGCTCGCCCACTTCAACCTGGGGCTCGCCTTCCGCCAGAAGGGCTACTACGTCGAGGCGCTGCGCGAGTACCGGCTCGCGCTGGAGCGCGGCGAGGATCACCGGCTGGTGCTCCAGGCCATGGCCGAGGTGCACCTCCTGCGACGCGACTTCGGGCCGGCGCTCGAGCTCTACGAAACGCTGGTGCTCGAAGTCCCCGACTCGCCCAAGCTGTGGAACGAGCGCGGCGTCGTGCTGCATCAAGCCGGCCGCGTGGACGAAGCGCTCGCCTCCTACCGCCGCGCCGCGGAGATCGACGGGAAGTACGCGCTGGCCTGGAACAACATCGGCGTTGCCCTGGCCCACCAGGGGGGCACCGAGGACGCGATTGAAGCGTTCCGCGGCGCCCTGCACCAGCGTTCGACCTTCGCGGCCGCCCGGCTCAATCTTGCCCTGCTCCTGTTCCACATCCGCCGGCTGCAGCTCGCGCTGGAAGCCTACCGCCAGGTGCTCGCGGACGAGCCGAAGAACGCCTCGGCGTGGAACGGGGTGGGTCTGGTGCTCGTCGAGCTCAAGCGGTTCAGCGACGCCCGCAATGCCTTCGTGCGCGCGGTGGAGGCGGACCCGAAGCACGCGGGCGCCCACTACAACCTGAGCTTCACCCTCTCGAACCTGGGCGATTTCGACGGCGCCCTGCGCGCCACCAAGCGAGCGCTGGAGCTGGACCCGTACTACGTCGCGCAGAAATTCGCGCTCACGATCGATCTGCAGTACGAGGAAGCCACCATCGGCGTGGTGCCGCAGATCTCGGCGGACGTGACCGCCGAATCGCTCGGCGCGGATTTCAGCTTCGACCAACGGCTGCTCGACAACATCTTCCAGGAGCTCGCGCCGCCGGAGCCGGCGGCGACGGGCCGCGCGCGCGACGACCAGCTGGCCCTGGCGCGCGATTACGTGAGCAAAGGACTCTTCGATCTCGCGGCGGCGGAGGCGATCCGCGCCATGCAGCGCGGCGCCGACCAGATCGAGGCCACGACGCTCATCGCTGACCTGTACGCGAAACGCGGCCTGCACGGCGAAGCGCTGGAGCGCTATCGGGAGGTGCGCGCCCTCGATCCGGGTCAGACCGAGGCCCGGCTCGGGGAGATCAAAGCGCTGCTCGCCCTGGGCCGGACCACCGAGGCGGCCGGCCCGGCCGAAGAGCTGCTGCTCCTCGCGCCCGGCGACGTCGAGCCGCTGGTGGTCGTGGCCCAGGCGCGCGCCGCCGAAGGCGATGCCGCCGCCGCCCTCACCGCGCTGCAGGAGGCGCAGAGCCGGGCCCCGGCCCGTGCCGACCTGCGCAAGCTCCAGGGCGACGTGCTCACGAAAGTCGGCGATCGCGGCGGGGCGCTCGCGGCGTACCGCGCGGCGCTGGAGCTCGACCAGGGGTTCGTCGCGGTGTGGGTGGCTCTCGGGCGGCTGCACGAACAGCGCGAAGAATGGGACGAGGGCCAGCGCGCGTACGAACACGCGCTGGACGTGTTGCCGACGTTTCACGAGGCCGGCCTGGCCCTCGCCGACCTGCAACGGCGGCTGGGGCGCCTGCGGCCCGCCATCGACCGCCTGGCCGACCTGCTGGAGCAGGATCCCTACGACCTGGAAGCCCTGATTCTGCTGGGGCGCGCCTTGCTGGAGGACAAGCGGATCACGGCAGCGCTCGAAGCGTTCCGCCGTGTCCTGAAGTTCGATCCCGATGATGTGGCGGCGTTGTTTTACGAAGGCGTGGTCCTCGCCAGGCTGCGGCGCTACCGCGAGGCGGTGCACGTGTGGGAGCAGGTGACCCGACTCGAGCCGTCGGGTCCGTATGCGCAGCGCGCCCGCATGCACGTGCGCACCGCCGTCGATCTGCAGCACATCTTCACCTCCGACGCGGCGTGATCCGGGATGGCGATCGAAGGCCCGCTGCGTGAACTCGGCATCCACGATGTCTTCCAGCTGCTCGATCTCAGCCGGAAGACCGGCGTCCTGCGCGTCACGTCCGAGCTGCGGCACAATGCCGGGACGATCTACTTCGACGACGGCGCGGTGATGTACGCCGAGATTCGCAGCAACCCCCACCCGCTGGGTGGGCTGCTGCTGCGCAGCGGCAAGATCACCGACGCGGACCTGGAGCGGGCCCGCGACATGCAGTCGCGCCAGGGGGATCCCCGCCGGCTCGGCGAGATCCTGGTGGCCCTGGGCGCGATCACGCCCCGTGAGCTGCAGCGCCAGGTGCGCTTCCAGGTGGAAGAAGTGGTGTTCGAGGTGATGGGCTGGCGCGAGGGCTACTTCTCGTTCAACGAGGGTCCCCTGGCCGACGTGTTCACCGAAGCTTCCGTCGGGATCTCCACCGAGGCGTTGTTGATGGAAGGCGCGCGCCGCATCGACGAATGGGCGCGCATCGAGAAACGAGTGCCGCACCTCGGCGTGATCCCGGCCTACACGCCCGCCACCGACGGCGGCGGTCTGGACCTGCTGCCGCCCGAATGGGAAGTGCTCGCGCTCATCGACGGGCAACGCGACCTGCGCGGGATCGCTTCGACCCTGGGCCGCTCGGACTTCGACATCGCGAAGACGCTGTTTGGGCTCGAAAGCGCGGGATTGATCGTCCTGCTCGATCCCGGGACGGCGCCCCGCGGCAAGAGCGGCGGGCCGGACGCGGCCTCCCTCGTGGCCGAGGCCGAGGAAGCGCTCGGGCGCAACGATGTAGACGTCGCGCGCGCTGCGGCTGAGCGCGCCGCCGCCGTCCACCCGCATGACCCGGTCGTGCACATGCTGCTGGGTCGTATCCACCTGGCCGCCGGGCGGCCGCCGGAGGCGGTGGACGAGTTGCGCCGCGCCCAGCGACTCGATCCGCTGGCGGTGGCGGCGTACCGGCTGCAAGGGTTCGCCCTGGTGCAGATGGGGCGGCTCGCCGAGGCGGTGGAGCAGTGGGACGAGTGGCAACGCCTCGCCGGCAACGATGAGCGCGAAGTGGCGCAGCAGGCCGATGTACAGGCCGCCCGCGCCGCGGCGCAATTGCTGGCCGGAGCCCGCACCCATGTCTGACGACGTCAAGGCCCTCTCGACCGAGCTGGCGCGCGAGCCGCAGAGCCTGGTGTTTCTGCGGCTCGGGGAGGTCCTGCGGCAACGGCGCCAATTCGAAGCGGCCGCGCGCATCGCCCTGCACGGGCTCGAGCGCCACCCGCACCTCGCCGACGCGCACGACCTGTACGCCCGCATCCTGGCCGACCGGCACGACTACGAGCGGGCGTTCGATGAATGGGATATGACGCTCCGCATCGCTCCGCAACACACCGGGGCGTTGAAGGGGCTCGCCTTCCTCTATTTCAAGATCGGAGACCTGACCCAGGCGGAGGCGCACCTCGAGACCGCTTCCCAGGTCGCCCCGGATGACCCGAGCATCGCCCAGGCCTTTGCGATGATCCGGGGAGAAGCCGGCGCCGCGCCGCCCGCGGAGCCGGAGCCGTCCGAGGCGTACGAGGGGATGCCGTCGGGCGATGCGCCGGCGGAACCGACGCGCCTGTCATTGCAGCTCCCCGACGAGCGGATCTTCGCCGGGCTCGAAGGGGCACAGGAAGGATTGCTGCTGCTCGACGCGGCGGGACTCGTGCTGGGCGGTGCCCTCAAGACGCCGGAGGGAACCGACGTGACCGAGACGGTCGCCGCGTATCTGGCGGGCGTGTCGCAGGAAGCGGCGCGCACCGCGCGGCTGCTCGGCATGGGCGGATGGCGCGGGCTGTCGGCCGAAGGCCAGGGCGGGCACGTCTACGTCGCGCAGCCGACCGCCGAGTCGATGCTGCTCATGGTGCGCGACCGTTCGGTGCCGCTGGGCCGTCTCGGGATGCTGGCGCAACGCGCCGCGCAGGTGGCCCGCGCGTGGCTGGAGCGGCAGCGGTGAGCGCCGCCGCGGGATCGTTCGCGCGCGCCCTCGATGTGGTCACCCGTGTCCGGGGCGTCCGGGGCGCGATGCTGGTAGCGCGCGGCGACGGGCTCGTGGTCGCCGAGCAGCTGATGGAGGGGATCAAGGGGGGCGCGGTGGCGGCGCTCGCAGCGAGTCTCGCCGGGCGGCTGCACCGCACCATGGTCACCGCGGGCTTGGGGCCGAGCCAGTTCTGGCACTTGCAGTGCGATCAGGGCGCGCTGCTCGTCGTGCCGGCGGGGGAAACCCTGCTGGTGGTGGCGATCACCGACCCCGAAGTGAACGTCGGACTGGTGCGGCTCGAGCTGCTGCGGGCGTCCGAGGTCGCGACGTGACCAACATCCGCGTCGTCGAGCTGTGGACGCTCGACCCGCTCACGACGTACGTCGTGGAAGCGGGGGCGCGCCTCGTCCTGCTGATGACGCCGGCGGGTCAGGTGCTGGCGCAGTCGGGATTCGCGCGCGCGCTGGACGTGATGGCCGCCTCGGCGCTGGGTGCCGCGATCATGGCGTCCACGGCGGAGATCGCGCGCCTGATGGGACAGCCGCCCTTCGCCGCGCTCAATCACCAGGGGCAGCGACACGGCATCTTCTTGAGCGGGTTCGCCACCGACCGGGGACCGCTGGTGGCCCTCGTCGTCTACGATCTCGACGTATCATCGCTCGGCTTGGTGCAGTTATTCTTTGAGCAGCTCGTGGCCGACTTGCGCGCCTCGAGCCCGAAGGCGGGCGCCACCAAGAGCGTGCTGGCCGCCGATTTCGAACGGGAGCTCAACGAGAGCCTCAACACGCTCTTCGGGAGATAGCCTGCGTGTCCCTGGTCAACTTCACCACTCGCGAGATCACCTGCAAGATCGTCTACTACGGGCCAGGCCGGTCCGGGAAGACGACTAACTTGCACTACATCTACGGCCGCGTGCCCGACTCCCGGCGCGGCCGCATGGTCTCGCTCGCCACCCAGACCGACCGGACCCTGTTCTTCGACTTTCTCCCGATCGACCTCGGGC
>JBGPIW010000062.1:0-9066 GCA_041485045.1 Gemmatimonadota bacterium
CTCGCCCGGAAAGCCCACGAGACAGGTGGTACGGATCGCGAGGTCGGGAACGGTGTCGCGCAGCCAACCCAGCTTTTCCCGCAGCGAGGCCTGCCGCTCGGGACGACGCATCCGCTCGAGCATCCGGTCGTTGGCGTGCTGAATCGGCATATCGAGGTAGGGCACGATGCGAGGCTCCCGGGCCATGAGGTCCACCAGCCGCCCGGTGATACCCGCCGAATACACATACAGCAGCCGATACCACGACACCGACGTCTCGGCGAGCAACGCTTCCAGCAAGTCGGGCAGTTTCGGTCCCCCGCCGCCCAAGTCCCGGCCCCAGTGGCCGAGGTCCTGGGCCACGAGGTTGATCTCCTTGGCTCCCTGCGACTCGAGCGCCTGCGCCTCGCGCACCAGTCGCTCGAGCGATTCTGAACGGTGCTTGCCACGCATCAGCGGGATGGCGCAGAACGCGCACGTATGATCGCACCCTTCTGAGATCTTCAGGTAGCGCACGTGGGGCTGGTCGCCCAGGAACTGGCGCACCCCGGGGTGCCGCGCGACGGGATCGGCCAGCAGGCCGCGCCGCGCGAGCTCGGGGACGAGCAGATGGAGGTCGGAGAAGCCGAGAAACAGGTCCACTTCCGGCATCTCTTGGGCGAGCTCGGCGCGATAGCGTTGCACCAGGCAGCCGACGGCGACCACCGCCTTGACGTCACCGGTCTGCTTGAGCTGGGCCGCCTCGAGGATGGTGTTGATCGACTCCTGTTTCGCCGCGTCGATGAAGCCGCACGTGTTGACCAGCACCACATCGGCGTGGGGAAGATCGGCGGTCATGACCGCCCCGTGCCCCACCAGCTCCCCCACGAGCCGCTCGGAGTCCACAGTCGCCTTGTCGCAACCGAGGGAGATGACGCCCAGCTTCATCCGCGGTAGTTCCCGAACCGGAGCTCGATACCGAAGTCCTGGGTGCGCAGGAACGTCATCACCTCCTGCAGCTCGTCCTTGGAGGGCGACTGCACCCGGACCTCTTCGCCCTGGATGGACGCCTGCGCCTTCTTGAACTTCTTGTCCTTGATCGCCTTCACGATCGCCTTCGACTTCTCTTGTGGGATTCCCTGGGTGAGCTTGATCTCCCGTCGCACGGTGTCGCCCGCTGCCGGGGTGACGTCGCCCAGCTCCAGGTTCTTCACCGGCACGCCGCGCTTGATGAGCTTGCCCTGCAGGACATCGAACAGGGCTTTCATTTTGAAGTCGTCGTCGGCCACCAGCGTCAAAGTCGCGGTAGCGCGGTCGAAGGCGATCGAGCACTTCGATCCCTTGAAGTCGTATCGCTGAATGACTTCCTTGGTCGCCTGGTTCACGGCGTTGTCGACCTCCTGCAGGTCGGCGCCGGTCGAGACGTCAAACGATGCGAGATTCGCCATGGCCCGAATATACCAGGGGCCCGGCGCCCGGCGGAGCCGTCACCATTCGACGCGATACACGGGGAGGGCGACGTGCCCCACGTCCCGGGACCCGAGAGGGGCGAAGTGGCACGCGCCGCCCGCGGTCTGCACCACACCCTCCGTGACGAGGATCTCGCCCCGCTCCGCCAGGTCCTCCCCCAGCTTGTATGCGAGGTTCACCGGGTCGCCGAAGACGTCGTCCGTGAGGCGCAGGAATCGGCCGTAATCGATCCCCATGCACACATGAAAGTGCTCGTCCGCATGGTTCGCAGCCGCGTTGCGGCGCTGGTGGGCATCCTGCATGGCCGTGGCACAGCGCACCGCGTCCTCGGGTCGGTCGAACACGGCGATCAGGTTGTCGGCGTCGTTCTTGATCAGGGTGCCGTGGTGGGTGGCCACGAGTGGGATGCTGAGCGCGTAGCTCTCCATGAGGAGACTGAGAAAATGCAGGATCCCGTGCCGGCGGGTCGTTGCCGTGAACCCGGCGGAGTCGCAGACCAGCACGGCACCGGTGACCTCGAGCCCCGCGGTGATCTCACGGTCGACGGCGGCGGCGTTTTCGCTGGTGCGTTGCAGCAGCCGACGAAACAGCTCCGCCTTGGTCACGAGACCGCGCGGGGTTTAGGAGAGGAAGCTCTCCAGGGCGCGAGCCCGGCTCACGTGACGCAGCCGCGCCAACGCCTTCTCCTTGATCTGACGGACCCGCTCGCGAGTGATGCCGAGCAGCGAGCCGATCTCCTCCAGCGTCATCGGCTCCTGCCCCTCGAGGCCGAAATAGAGCCGCAGGATCTTGGCCTCGCGCTCCTTCAGGGTCGAGAGGACGCCCTCGATCGATTCGGTGAGCGCGTGCTCGAAGATCTCGTCGTCGGGCCCGGGGTTCTGCGTGTCGGGCAGGTAGTCGAGCAGCTTGTTGTCTTCGCCGGGCGTGAGGGGAGCGTCGAGCGAGAGGTGCGCCTGGGAGATGGACAGGGTCTTGGCGACTTCTTCCTCCGAGATGTCCATCCCTTCGGCAATTTCCTCGACCGTGGGCTCACGGCCCAGCTCCTGGAGCAGCGCCGAGGAGCGTTTCCCGATGCGGTGCAACGTGCCGGCGCGGTTCAGCGGCACCCGCACGATGCGCGACTGCTCGGCCAGAGCCTGGAGGATCGCCTGCCGGATCCACCAGACTGCGTAGCTGATGAATTTGATGCCCTTGGTTTCGTCGAACTTGTGGGCGGCCCGGATCAGGCCGAGGTTGCCTTCGTTGATCAGATCGGAGAGCGAGACCCCCTGATTCTGGTACTTCTTGGCCACGCTTACCACGAATCGCAGGTTGGACCGCACGAGCTTGTCGAGCGCCTCCGGGTCGCCGCGCCGGATGCGCTGCGCCAGCTCGACTTCATCCTCCCGGGTGATCAGGGGGTACTGGCTGATTTCCCGCAGGTACTGATCGAGCGATCCCTCGTCGAACGAGACCCGCTTTGCCGTGTTCAAGCGCATGAAATGGCCATCCCTCCGGAAAGCCTCACCCCTGTCCCCGCTCCGGTCCGGAGCGGGGGACGGCGGGGAGGGTACGGTTCTCTCCGCTTCAGTGAATCAAAGACCCGAGCCGGCGCCACCGAATATCGGTCAACCACGGCAGCGCATCGTGCTTCTCCCGATCGTAGCTGAAATACACCAGCAGGGTTCGACCCTTTACCGCCGAGGCGGCCACGAACCCCCAATAGCGCGAGTCCGACGAATCGTCGCGGTTATCGCCCAGCACGAAATACTTCCCCAACGGCACGACCAACGGCCCCCAGGTATCCCGACTCGGATGATAGCGGAAGCGCGCTGCGTCCGACTCCGCGAGATAGAACGGTCGCTGCCAGTCGAACTCGGGGCGGATGTCGTCGTCGTACGGCCTGATGCGGAGCACGTACGGCTCCACCAGGGCCCGGCCGTTGACCCATACGTTGCCGGAGCGCATCTGGACCGTATCCCCGGGCGTGCCGATCACACGTTTCACGTAGTCCTGTGTCGGATCGAGCGGGTACGCGAAGACGATCACGTCGCCGCGGCGCGGGTTGCGGAACCCGGGCAGCCGGGCTTTGGTGCCCGGAATCTGCGCGCCGTAGAGCGCCTTGTTCACGAACAGAAAATCGCCGGTGAGCAGCGTGCGAGTCATGCTGCCACTGGCGATCTGGAATGCTTCGAAGAAAAAGGTCTTGATGACGAGGAACAGCACGAGCGCCATGCCGAGGGACCGCATCCAGCTGTCGAACCAGCGCGCGAGGCGGGAGCGGCGCCGTTCCGGGGCGGCAGGCCCCCCGGGCGCTGGATTCGAGCCCGGCCCTACCACCGGGGCCCCCAAGTCATGCATGCAATTCACTTTACAAAGATGGGGCGCAAGGCGCAACAGTCACCGCCCACCCGCGTGCCCCGGCCCACCCCCGAATCCGGGTCCGAAACTCCTCCGGGCGGTCACGGTGAGCGACCCGGGCCGCGAGGCAGACCGACTCGCCTTCGCGCTCGAGCCGGACCCAGCGCGGCTGAGCGTCGACCAATGTGTCGAGCGCTCGACCGTCGAGCGGAACGCCGCGCACCGCCAGCAGCACGAGGAGACTTTCGAATTCCACGGCGGCACGCTACCACCCCGTGCGCCTAGGGCCGTCATCCGATGATCGCAGCAGGGCACCTTTCTCCGCTTACAGGCCTTCACGTCCAACGAGCAACGCGGGCACAGCCCGACTCGCCTGCCACGCCGGGAAGAAGGCGCCCGCCAGCGCCGCGAGGGTGAGCAGCAACCCGAAGCGCTCCGCGATGCCCGTGTCCCAGGGGGGCAAGCCGGCGACGACCGAGGTGAGCGTCCCCCACACGAGCCCGCCGCACCAGCACCCGACCACCACGCCCCCCACCGCGATCCCGAGCGCCCGCGAGAACACGAACCCGAACAGATGGCGCCGCCTGGCTCCGACCGCCCGCCGGACCCCGAGCTCGTGAAGCAACGATGTCACCCACAACCGCAGGACGACGAACGTGCCGATCGTCGCCACAGCGAGCATGATCCATCCTTCCAGTCCGAACACTCGCGCGAACCACCGGATCGGCGCGGCCTCGGCGCTGAGCAGGCGCGCTTCGCTGGTACTGGTGGTCCGGGGGTAGTCCCGGCCCAGCGCGCTCTGGAGCTGCCGGTCGACCGCGGCGACCGCTCCGGAATCTCCGCGCACCAGGAGATCCGCAGCCGCGATCGGGTGCTGCAGCACGCTCAGGTACACGGCGTCGGACGGCTGGAATCCGCCGCCAAACCCCGCCGGCAACTGGTCGGCCACAACACCCACCACAGTGTACCAGCGCGCCGACGCACGCCCAACCTGAATCCGCCGGCCGACCGCCCGTTGATCCTGGAAATGCTCGGCGGCGAGCGATTGGCTCACCACCGCTACCGGCGGCGCCGACTCGTCATCCCCGTCCTTGAAGCTCCGCCCCGCCATCACCGGAAGTCCCATCATCCGGAAGGTGTCGGTACTGACGAGGTAGTGTGTCGCATAGACGGTGTGATAGGGGACGTAAATGCCCCCCCAACCGCACTGCCCACAGTCGGTGATGACGCCGTCAGTCTGTCCGAGCCCCAGTGGGGCCCCGGGACTCGTGAGACTCGCGCCGGTCACCCCCGGCTGGGCGGAGATGAGCCGCAGCAGCGCTGCGTACCGACCGGCCCGGTGCGCGGAGTCCGGATCGGACAAGGTGACGTCGAACACTCGACCACCCTTGGCTCCGAGCGGCACGCGCCCCCGCAGCCGGCTCGCGTGATCGGCGAGGAGGGCAGCCGCCGCGAGGACGGTGAGCGAGAGACCGAGCTGGAGGGTGGGAACGACGAGCTCGAGCGCCCGCCCACTGCGAGTGGCGAGGGGCGCCCGGCCCCGCATGGATACGAGCGGCAACAGCACGCCGAGCAGCACCAGGCCGGCGATGGCCCCCAGCGCGAGGAGCCCCGGCGTCGCGGTCCCCCGGCCGAGGGGCCCGGGCCAGGCGTGGACCGCGGCGTCTGCTCCCACGGCGCCGGCGGTACCACCCCAGGCCAGCGCGGCGACGGCGATCACGCCACCCTCGATCAACGCCGCAGCGAGTATCAGCCGTCGTGATGCGCCGACGGCGCGACGCACCGCCAACTCCGTCACACGGGAGCGCCCTCGCGCGAACGCCACCGCGAAGAGCGACAGGGCTGCCACGCACAACACGCCGGCGGCGACCATGATCAGCAGGCGGAACAGTGCAGCCACGGCCGCGCCGCGCAGCTCGTTCGGTCCGGCGGCCATGCTACTGCGTCCCAACCCCAGGTCCGCGACCCGGAGCAGCGGCGCACCAAGCCGGGTCATGACTCCCGGACGGTCGCCATCGGTGAGCGAGGCCACCGGCAGCAGAGCGGCGAGACCCGCGCCGCCGGCCCCGACGAGCAGCAGCGCGGTCCCCCAATACGCCCGGAGCGCCCACCGGGCGGGTGCCCCGGCGCTGTGCAACAGACCACGGAGTCGCTCGCGCACGTCTCAGTCTCCGAATGAGATCAGGGGATCACTGGGGCGGGAGGATTCGAACCTCCAACCTCCCGGTTAACAGCCGGGCGCTCCGCCAGTTGAGCTACACCCCAAGAACGAACCTGAATGCAGAGTGAGGAATGCAGATTTCACCGGATGCATTCCCGCGTCACGGCGATCGTCCAATACACTCTGCATTCTGCACTCCACCTTCTGCATTTTATTCGTATGTGTCGATCTGCGCCCGTTGCAGGTGACCGGAGTAGTCGACATAACAGACTTTCGTCTCCGAGTAGAACTCGTAGACCTCCCACCCGCCCTCGCGGTGGCCGTTGCCGGTCTGCTTCACTCCGCCGAAGGGCAGATGGGCTTCGGCACCGATGGTAGGGGCGTTCACGTACGTAATCCCGTTGTCCAGGTCCTGCATCGCCCGAAAGGCGGCGTTCACGTCCTGGGTATAGAGCGAGCTGGACAGGCCGTATTTCACGTCGTTGTTGACGCGGATCGCGTCGTCGAGCGAGGCGGCTTTGATCACCGAGAGCACGGGACCGAAGATCTCCTCCTGCTCCACGCGCATGCCCGGCTGGACACCCGCCAACACCGTGGGCTGGTAGAACCAGCCCGGATCGAGCCCCGCCCCGGTGGCCCGCGCGCCGCCGACCGCGACCGATGCGCCCTCCGCCTTCCCGATTCCGACGTACTCGTCGACCTTTTGGAGCGCTTCCTCGTGAATCAGGGGACCCACCTCCGTGCGGTCGTTCAGGCCGGGGCCCAACCTGAGCTTCCCGGCACGCTCCGCCACCATTTTGAGAAAACGGTCGTGGATCTTGTCGTGGAGGATCAGGCGGCTCGTGGCCGTGCAACGCTGTCCCGTCGTCCCGAACGCGCCCCACAGCACGCCGTCCAGCGCCAGCTCGAGATCGGCGTCGTCCATCACGATCATCGCGTTCTTGCCGCCCATCTCGAGCGACAACCGCTTGTGCATGCGGCCGCAGGTCGCGCCGATGAGTGATCCCGTCTCGGTGGACCCGGTGAAGGAGATCACCGGCACGTCGGGGTGCTCGATGATCGCCTTCCCCACGACCGAGCCCTGCCCGTGGAGGAGCTGCACCGCTTCGGGAGGCAGCCCGGCTTCGAGCAACACTTCCACCAGCAGGTGCCCGGTGTGCGGCACGTCTTCCGCCGGTTTGAAGATCACCGCGTTCCCGCACAGCAGCGCGGGGAACGTTTTCCAGGTCGGGATCGCGAGCGGGAAGTTGAATGGGGTGATGATCCCGGCGACGCCGATCGGGCGCCGGTAGCTCATCGCCCACTTGTTGCGCAACTCGGAGGGGACCACCCGACCGAACAGCCGCCGGCCCTCGCTCGCCGCGTAGAAGGCGGTGTCGATCCCCTCCTGGACGTCGCCGCGCGTTTCCGCGAGCACCTTGCCCATTTCCCGCGTCATCGCGCGCGCGATCTCTTCCTTCCGGCGGACCAGCACATCACCGACGCGCTGCAGCACCTGACCCCGCAGTGGTGCGGGCATTTTTGACCACTGCGCGAAGCCGCGGCGGGCCGATGCGACCGCACGTTGCGCATCGTCGAGCCCTGACCGCGGGAAGCAGCCGATCAGGTCGGTGCGGTCGGCCGGGTTCCGGTTCTCGAAGTAGGCGCCGGTGGAGGGGGCCACCCATTCGCCGGCAATGAAGTTCTGGAAGTTCTCTGGCATCGTGTCTCGACTGAAGTGTCAGGTCAGAAAGCGCTGTCAGCTGTCGGCTATCGGCTAGCAGTCATCGGCTGGGCCGATAGCATAGCCGATGGCCTTATTCAGGGACAGAACCACGTGGCGGGTGCCTTCGCATAGCCGACGCGAGGCAACACGACGCGCGCCGCCAGGACGAGCCCCCAGATCACGAGCAGCTGGGAGAGTACGTGGGCAGCGCCCATGCGCCGTTTCCACGATGACAGGCCGCTCCACACGCCGGCGATCACGACGGTGAGCACACCCCCCAGGTAGAAGAGCAGACTGAAGCCGCACGCGTGCGCGTAGGGCCACAGCGGCATGCCGATGCCGATCAGCAATCCCAGGGCGACGCGCGCCCAGGTTCCCAGGCGACCGGATCCCTGGTCCTGGACCGTCGCGCCCGGGGAGGGCGCGATCTGCGTCCGTTTGGCGGCCGAGGCGGCCTGCTGTTCTTCGCGATGGGACGGGAGCTGATTCAACAGCCGATCGACTTCCCGGAGCTCCTTGTCCCAGTCCCGCTCCTGCTCCTTCTTGGCCACTAGGTCTCCCGCGCGAGGCGATAACGCTCGATTTTCTTGTACAGGTTGCTCCGGGGCATCGCCAACGTACGTGCGGTTTCCGAAACGTTCCAGTCGTGCTCCTTCAGCTTGGCCAGGAGGTAGGCCCGCTCCGCGGCCTGCTTGAACTCCTCGAACGTGCCCGCCCGCAGCAACGCACCCCCGGCGACCGCCTCGCCCGCTGCCACCGTCCGCCCGCCGTCTCCCACCATGCGATCCACGTCCGCGTCGGTCACGACATCGCCGAGCGTGAGGATCAGGAGGCGCTCGACCGCGTTCTTGAGCTCCCGGATATTCCCCGGCCAGTCATGGGCCGCCAGGTGTTTCAGCGCTGCAGGCTCGAACTCCTTGGGTTTGAGCCCCGTCCGGCCCGTGGCGCAGAGCTGCTCGGTGAAGTGCTGGACGAGCTGGGGAATGTCGTTGCGGCGCGTGCGTAAAGGCGGCACCTCGATCGGCACCACATTGAGCCGGTACAAGAGGTCCTCGCGGAACCGTCCGGCGGCAATCTCCTGCTCGAGGGTCTTGTTGGTGGCCGCGATGACCCGCACGTCCACCGGCAACGATTTCCCGGAGCCGACGCGCGCAATCACACCCTCCTGCAGGGCCCGCAGCACCTTGGCCTGTGCCGAGAGGCTCATGTCGCCGATTTCATCCAGAAACAGCGTCCCCCCATCGGCCAGCTCGAACTTGCCCGGTCGATCCGCCACGGCGCCGGTGAAGCTCCCTTTGATGTGGCCAAACAGCTCGCTCTCGATCAGCTCGGTGGGAATCGCCGCGCAGTTCACCTCCACGAAGGGGCCGCGGGAACGAAGACTGAGATCGTGGATCGCACGGGCGACCAGCTCCTTCCCGGTTCCATTCTC
>JBGPIW010000063.1:0-9056 GCA_041485045.1 Gemmatimonadota bacterium
GCGGGCGAAATACGCGAACGCCGCCCGGATGGACTTCGAGACGCCCCTCACGACTCTGGTGTGGCTCACCTCGTTCGTGTCGATCGGCTTGACCTACGTTGCCTCGCGGCTCCTGATCCCGAACCTGGGCGGGGACCCGACGCTTTGGTGGAAGCTGTCCACCGTGATCACCTGCGGGACCCTCGCGGGCGCGATCATCCCGGAGCTCGTCAAGGTGTTCACCTCGATGAACTCGGCGCACGTGAAGGAAGTCGTGACCTCCTCGAAGCAGGGGGGCGCCTCCCTGAACATCCTCTCGGGGTTCGTCGCGGGGAACTTCAGCGCCTACTGGCTCGGCCTCGCCATGCTGCTCCTGATGGCGGTCGCTTACGGCGTGAGCACCACGGGCCTCGTGAGCCTGATGGTCGCACCTGCCGTGTTCGCGTTCGGGCTGGTGGCGTTCGGATTCCTGGGGATGGGGCCTGTCACCATCGCCGTCGATTCGTACGGGCCCGTGACCGACAACGCGCAATCGGTCTTCGAGCTGTCCACCATCGAGCAGATCCCGGGCATCAAGGCGGAGATCAAGAAGGACTTCGGGTTCGACGTCGATTTCGATCGCGCCAAGGAGAACCTGGAGGAAAACGACGGCGCGGGGAACACGTTCAAGGCCACCGCGAAGCCCGTGCTGATCGGTACCGCGGTCGTGGGAGCCACCACGATGATCTTCTCGATCATCGTGACGCTCACTCACGGTCTCCAGGCCGACCTCATGACGAATCTCTCGATCATGCATCCGCCGTTCCTGCTGGGGCTCATCGCAGGCGGTTCCACGATCTACTGGTTCACGGGAGCTTCGACGCAGGCGGTCACGACGGGTGCCTACCGAGCCGTGGAGTTCATCAAGGCGAACATCAAGCTCGACAGTGCGGCCAAGGCCTCGGTCGCCGACTCGAAAAAGGTGGTCGAGATCTGCACCAAGTACGCGCAGAAGGGGATGTTCAACATCTTCCTCGCTGTGTTCTTCGCGACGCTCGCCTACGCGTTCGTGGAGCCGTATTTCTTCATCGGCTATCTGATCTCGATCGCCTTGTTCGGCCTGTACCAGGCCATTTTCATGGCGAACGCCGGTGGGGCGTGGGACAACGCCAAGAAGATCGTGGAAACGTCCTTGAAGCAAAAAGGCACTGAGCTGCACGCGGCCACGATCGTGGGCGATACGGTGGGCGATCCGTTCAAGGACACGTCGTCGGTCGCCCTGAACCCGATCATCAAGTTCACCACCCTATTCGGGCTCTTGGCTGTGGAGCTGGCCGTTTCGCTCACGGCCGAGCGAGGCACGGGTCTGGCGCACGTATTCGCCGCGCTGTTCTTCGCCATCTCGGTCGTGTTCGTCTGGCGCTCCTTCTACCGGATGCGGATCGAGGCGGAGTAAGGCAGCGTCAGATGACCACGGCGCAACTCGTCGTTACCGCGCTCGGGGTCGCCGCCATCGTCTGGGTCCTGTGGTATTTCTTGTTCTCGCGCCGCCTCGCCGTGGCCGCCCGGCTGATGCGGGGCGGCGCGGTGCAGGAGATCGCCATCACGGTGAAGGGCGGCTACTCGCCGGACACGATTCTCGTCCAGGTGGGGACACCGGTCCGCTTGCAGTTCTACCGTGATGAGACCGCCGATTGCTCGGAGCGCGTCGTATTCGAGCACTTCGGGATCGACCGGATGCTCCCCGCGTTCGAAACCACCACCATCGAGTTCACCCCCGACGAGCCCGGTGAGTGGCCGTTCCGGTGCGGCATGTCCATGTTGAAGGGGCTGCTCGTCGTCGAGCCGCCGGGGGATCGGAGCTCCGCGCCGACGCCCCACGGCCAGCATGGCTAAGCAGCGCATCATCCTCCCGATTGAAGGCATGAGCTGCGCCGCCTGCGCCCTGACGGTGCAGCAGGCTCTCGGCGCGACGCCGGGTGTAGGCGCGGTGAACGTCAACTACGCCACCGCCAGGGCCGCGGTGGACTACGACGACGCCCAGACGGGCGTGGCGCGCCTCGCGAAAGCCGTGCGCGACGCCGGGTATCAGTGCGGACAGACGAGCGTGACCTTCGGTATCTCCGACCTCCACTACGCCCCCAGCACCGCCGGACTCGAGCGCGAGCTGGCAGCCGTCCCCGGAGTGATCCGGGCCGCCGCCAACCAGGCGACCGAGAGCGTCACCGTCACGTACGTCCCGGGCGTGACGACCGCCAAACAGCTCGAGGACGCCGTGACCGCGGCGGGATTCCACGTCGCCGCGCCGATCGCGGCGGAAGACCCGGTGGAGCGCGAGCGGTGGGCGCGGAGCCTGGAGGTCCGGACGCTCACACGGCAGACCGCCTTCGCCGCGACAATCGCGGTGCTCACGATGCTCGGCGCGATGCTGCTGATGGGTGGGCACGAACGCGCGGTGGGTGGGGCCATCGGCCAGGTGGACGTGCTGGGACGACTGCTGATGCCGCTCGCCGTGCGACTGCGCCGGGCCGTTGGCGAAAATGGACTGCTGGGTGATCCCGCCCTCCTGAAGCTCATGCTGGGGGCGCTCACCGTGCCGGTGCTGCTCTGGCCGGGGCGGCGGTTCTATCACGGCGCTTGGAGCGGATTCCGGCACCGGACGGCGGACATGAATACGCTCATCGCCGTCGGCACCGGTGCCGCGTTCCTCTATTCGGTGGTGGCAACGCTCGTTCCGGGCGTGTTCACGCGCGCGGGCCTCCCCGCCGACGTCTACTACGAAGCGGTCGCCGCCATCATCGCGCTGATCCTGCTCGGGCGTCTGCTCGAAGCGCGCGCCAAGGGCCGGACCTCCGCCGCGATCCGGCGGCTCGCCGCCCTGACCCCGGCGGTCGCACACGTCCTTCGCGGCACGACTACCGAGGATATCGCGGCCGCCGCCGTGGAAGTGCGCGACCTCCTCGTGGTGAAACCCGGTGAGCGCGTGCCCGCCGACGGCATCGTTACCGAGGGATCCTCGGCGCTCGATGAATCGATGCTCACCGGGGAGCCGATGCCGGTGACGAAGCACCCGGGGGACGAGGTGATCGGCGGGACGCTGAACACCACCGGCAGCTTCACCTTCCAGGCCGCCCGGGTGGGGAAGGACACGGCGCTTGGCCAGATCGTCCGTCTCGTCGAAGACGCGCAGGCGTCCAAAGCGCCGATCCAGAGCCTCGCCGACCGCGTCGCCGGTGTCTTCGTCCCGGTGGTGATCGCGCTCGCCATCGCCGCGTTCGTGCTGTGGTTCGATCTCGGCCCGCAGCCGGCCCTGCTCTTTGCCACGATTGCGCTCGTCACGGTGCTGATCATCGCGTGTCCGTGCGCCCTCGGGCTGGCGACACCCACGGCGATCCTCGTCGGCACCGGGCGCGCCGCCGAGCAGGGCGTCTTGATCCGCGGCGGGGAGGCGTTGGAGCGCTTGTCCAAGGTGCGCACGGTCCTGCTCGATAAGACGGGGACCATTACCGAAGGCCGGCCGGCCGTCACCCATATCGTCACGGCGCGCAAACCGGACGGCACACCGGTCCCGCCCGCCGAGGTGCTGCGCTGGGCGGCGTCGGTGGAACAGCGCTCCGAGCACCCGATCGCGCAGGCCATCATCCGGGCCGCCCAGGACCGGATGGTGCTGCTGCTCCCGGTCGAAAAGTTCGCCGCGATGGAAGGGCGGGGTGTCCGCGGCACCGTCGATCGCCGCATCGTGGAAGTCGTTTCGGCCCGCCACGCGCGCGAGCGCAGCCTGGAGCTCGGCAGTCTGGTCCAGGACGCCGACCGCCTCGCCGACCAGGGACGGACGCCGGTGATCGTGGTCGTGAACAACACGGTCCACGCCGTGATCGCGATCTCAGATCCGGTGAAGCCGACCTCCAAGGAGGCCGTCTCCCGACTCCGCAGCCTCGGCCTGACGGTCCGTATGGTGTCCGGCGATACCAAACGCGCCGCCCAAGTCGTCGCGGCCGAAGTCGGGATCGACGAAGTGCTTGCGGAGGTGCTTCCCTCGCAGAAAGCCGACCTGGTGAAAAAGGAGCAGCTGCGGGGGAGGGTCGTGGCGATGGTCGGGGACGGGATCAACGACGCGCCGGCGCTCGCGCAGGCGGACGTGGGCATCGCCATCGGCACCGGTACCGATATCGCCATGGAGGCCTCCGACGTGACGCTCATCAGCGGGGATCTGCGCGGCGTGGTCACGGCCGTCGAGCTGGCGCGGCGCACCCTGGGGACGATCAAGCAGAATCTGTTCTGGGCGTTCCTCTATAACGTCCTGGGCATTCCGATCGCCGCCGGCGCCTTGTATCCGCTCACCGGCCTGCTGCTCTCCCCGGTGATCGCGAGCGCAGCGATGGCCTGGTCCAGTCTCAGCGTGGTCTTGAACAGCCTGCGCCTGCGGCGCTACACTCCGGCGTGGATCGGATAGCGATTCGGCGACGGATCACCTCGAGGATCTTGCATGCGCTACTTCCATCGAACGTCGTTGTCCCCGGGTGAGGTCCTCGCGGCCGCGAAGGGGTACTTCGGAGCCCGTCTTGCCCCGTCGGAGGAGGCGTCGCGCCGGCTCGGATTTCGTGGCGCCCTGGGGAAGGTGACCATCACGGCGAAAGCCGAAGGGGGCCACTATACGTTCATCGACGTCCAGACCGATCAGGTCGGCGAATCAGAGCTCGACAAGGTCGTGAAACGATTTCTCGCGGAGGTCCATCGCCTCGTCGAGCCGGCGCACGAGGTGCGCGGGGCGTACTGACGCAGCGGGCTTACCCCACCAGCTTGGCGCCGTACCCCGCGTTCTCGATCGCCGAGACCAGCTGGGTGGTCGTCGCCGCGTCGTCATCGAAGTCCACCTCGGCTTCCCCGTCCTGCAGGTCCACCACCGCCGAGTACACGCCGCTGACGCCTTTGAGGGCCTGCTCCACTGTCATCTGGCAATGCCCACAGCTCATCCCCGTCACCTTCAGTTTTGCGCTGGACATATGTCGACTCCTCCCGCAACAGCTTGATTTGCCTCATTCCCAGAGCCAACTTTCTCGCCCACTATAATTTAGCCGATGCCTCCCCACTCCGTACCCGACACGCGGGCGGACTCGTCGGCCATCCCGGCCGAGCTCGAGCGGCCCCAGCTGCTCGAGATGTACCGCTATTTGCGGGTTACCCGGGTGCTGGAGGAGCGGCTGGTCGCGCTGTACCGCCAGAGCAAGGTGATCGGCGGGCTGTTCCGCTCGCTCGGGCAAGAGGGAGAGTCGGTCGCCTCGGCGTATGCGCTGGAGCGCGGCCGACACCGCGACATCCTCTCGCCCCTGATCCGAAACCTCGGCTCCATGCTCGTGATGGGCGCCCGGCCGATCGAAATCCTGCGGCAATACATGGCGAAAGCCGAGAGTCCGACCGGCGGACGCGAATTGAACGTCCACTTCAACGACCTGGAAAAAGGGTACCTGGGGCAGATCTCGCATCTGGGCGACATGGTGCCGGTCATGGCGGGGATCACCCTCACCTTCAAGCTACGTGGCGAGGCGCGCGTCGGCCTGGTCTATGTGGGAGACGGCGCGACCTCGACCGGCGCGTTTCACGAGGGCCTGAACTTCGCGGCCGTGCAGCGTTGCCCGCTCGTGGTGATCGGAGAATACAACCACTGGGCCTACACCACGCCGCCCGAGAAGCAATACGCCGTGAAGGACCTCGCCGACAAGGCCAAGGGATACGGAATCCACGCCGTTACCGTGGACGGCAACGACGTGCTGGCCGTCTACACGGCGACCAGGTACGCGGTGGAGCGCGCGCGTCGCGGCAAGGGTGTGCACTTCATCGAGGTGAAGACGTATCGGCGCAAGGGGCACGCGGAGCACGATGACCAGTCCTACCAGCCCAAGGACGAGATCGAGCGCTGGGCGGCGGAGAACGATCCGGTGGACCGCTACGTGAAGCAGCTCGTCGCGAACGGGTGGGCGGAGGAGTCCGAGCTTGCGGAGATCGATCGCGCAGCGAAGGAGGAAATCGATCAGGCGACCGATGCCTGCGTGAACGAGCCGCTGCCGCAACCCGAGACCGCACTGCCCGGCGTGTACGCGCATCCGCCGGCGGCCGAGCGGCTCTGGTACCGGGGGCTGTGATGGGGGAAGTCACCTTTCTCGAAGCCCTGCGCCAGGGCCTGTCGGAGGAGATGGAACGCGACGACCGCGTCTTCATGCTTGGTGAGGACATCGGTGCTTACGGTGGCGCGTTCAAAGTCACCGATGGGTTCCAGCAAAAGTTCGGTGCGGCGCGGGTCATCGACACGCCGATTTCGGAAGCCGCGATCGTCGGGGCCGCGGCCGGCGCCGCCCATATGGGGATGCGCCCGGTCGCCGAGATGCAGTTCATCGATTTCATCTCCTGCGCGTACGACATGCTGACGAACTACGTGGCGACCGCGCGCTACCGCGCGGGGCTCGCCACGCCGATCGTGGTGCGCGGCCCCTGCGGCGGCTACGTCCGCGGTGGACCGTTCCATTCGCAGAACCCCGAGGCCGCGTTCTTCCACACGCCCGGATTGAAGATCGTCTACCCTGCGACGGCGCGGGATGCGAAAGGCCTCATCAAGGCTTCCATCCGCGACGAGGACCCCGTCATCTACCTCGAGCACAAGTGGCTGTACCGCCGCATCAAGGAGACGCTGCCCGAGGGCGAGGAGATCCTCACGCCGCTGGGGCAGGCGCGGCTGGCGCGCGAGGGCAAGGACCTGTCCGTCATCACGTACGGAGCCACGGTGTGGAAGGCGCTGGAGGCGGCGGACCAAGTCGAGAAGGAAGACGGGCTCGCGATCGAGGTGCTCGATCTCCGCACGCTGCTGCCGCTCGATGACGCAGCGATCATGGCCAGCGTGAAGAAGACGAACAAGGCGCTGATCGTGCACGAGGATACCCGCACCGGCGGTCTGGCCGGCGAGATCACCGCCCGCATCAACGAGCAGGCGTTCGAGTGGCTCGATGCGCCGATCATGCGGGTGACGGCGCACGACGTGCCGCTGCCGTATGCACCCACGCTCGAGGACTTTGTGCTGCCCCAGACGGAGGATATCGTCAAGGCGGCGAGATGGTTGGCGAAATACTAAGAGACGCCATCAGCTATCGGCTATCAGCCTGGCCGATAGCTGATAGCCGATAGCGCCTTTTTCGGAGACTCTATGGCTCGCGTAGACGTGCTGATGCCCCAAATGGGCGAATCCATCGCCGAGGGCACGCTCAGCAAGTGGCTCAAGAAGCTCGGCGACGATGTGAAGCGCGACGAGCCCTTGTTCGAGATCTCGACCGACAAGGTGGACGCCGAGATCCCGGCGCCTTCGGCGGGTACGCTGGTCGAGATCAAGGTGCAGGAAGGCCAGACCGTCCCGGTCCAGACCCTCGTCGCGGTGCTGGAGACGGAGCAGGGAGCCGCGGCTTCGCCGCCGCCGCCGGCGGCGGGGCCTCCTGCCCCCAAGGCGGAGCCCGCGCCGGCTGCCAAGCCGCCGACGGCGGCACCCGTGCGCGCGGCCGCTGCAACCGCACTCCTCCCTCGTCCCTCCTCCCCCGTCCCTCCGAAGGGCGATGGCGCCGAGACCGCGGAGGAACGGCTCCGTCGCCGCTCGACTCCGTTGGTGCGGAAAATCGCCTCCGAGCATCAGCTCGACATTTCACAGATTTCGGGGACCGGTTTCGCCGGACGCGTGACCAAGCAGGACATCCTGGGCTTCATCGAGCAGGCGCCCGCGGCCGCGCCGGCCGCAACCGGTCCGCGCGCTCCGCTCCCCGGTGGCGGAGTGGTCGTGCATCCAGCCGCCGACCCGTGGCCGGGCGACCGGGTCGAGCCGTGGTCCAAGATCCGCCGCATCACCGCGGATCACATGATCCTCTCGCGCCGCGTCTCCGCGCACGTGGCGAGCTTCTTCGAGATCGACTACAGCCGGGTGGCCCTGCTGCGGGCCAGGTTCAAGGCCGGCTATGCCGAGCGGGGGGTCAATCTCACCTACCTCGCGTTCATCGTGAAGGCGTGCGCCGCCAACATGCGCAAGCATCCGATCGTCAACGCCGCCGTGTCGGGTGAGAGCACGATTTACCGCCGCGACGTCAACATCGGGATCGCCGTCGCACTGGACTGGGGGCTCATCGTCCCCGTCGTCAAGCACGCCGACGAGCTGTCCCTGCTCGGGATAGCCCGCGCCATCAACGACCTCGGCGAGCGGGCACGGACGAAGAAGTTGTCCCCCGACGACATCCAACGCGGTACGTTCACCATCACCAATCCCGGCGGCTTCGGTCCCTACGCCGGGATCCCGATCATCAACCAGCCGCAGGTGGCGATTCTGGGCGTCGGCACGATCGAGAAGCGGCCCAAGGTCGTGACGCAAGACGGCACGGACGCGATCGCCATCCGGACGATGGGGATGCTCACCATGTCCTACGACCACCGCGTCGTGGACGGGGCCGACGCCGACAAGTTCCTGGCCGACGTGAAGGCCACGCTGCAGGACTTCCCCGAGCAGGAGATGTAGCGATGCCGAAGGTCCTCACCGCCGCCCGGGTGCGCGTCCCGGCCGCCAATGAGCTGGACTACCTCGCCACGTTGCGCGAGCTGGCGCAGTACGCCGACGCGCGGGGCCAGCGCATCTGGGTGTTCCGCAACGCCAAGGACCCCCGGCTGTTCATCGAGTTCTCGGAAAGCCCCACCGAGATGTCCCATCGCGCCCAGGCCTCTCGCCTGCCCGAGGAAACGAAGCTCGAAAAGAGGCTGCAGAGTCTCGTCACCTACGCCCCCGATGCGTGGGAGCTGTGGAGCGAGGTCTCCTACGCCGCCCCGGCGGAGGCCTGAGCATGGCCCGTCGCGTCGTCATCGTGGACGGCCAGCGCTGGGAGGTGTTTCCGTCCGGGCACAGTACCGTGTACGGGCAGGACCAGTATGGGCTGCTGTTCCAACTCGGCACCGGATCTGAGCGCAAGCGCCGCTTCACGCGCTATGCCCCCACCGGGGCCCGCCGCACCGACGCCGCCTTGAACGAGTTGGGCGAGCGCCGGCTGCTCGAGTTGTTCCGCCAGTCGCAGCCTGCGTGGACCGCA
>JBGPIW010000064.1:0-9053 GCA_041485045.1 Gemmatimonadota bacterium
CTACCACCTCATTCAGGTGCAACGAGTGCAGCCCGCCGAAGTGCTGGCGCGCCACATCCTGATCGCGCCCGAGATCACGCCGACCCAGGTCGAGGCCGCGCGACGGTTGGCCGACTCGGTGCGCGCCGCACTGGCGCGGGGCGCCTCGTTCGATTCTCTGGCTCGCCTGTACAGCGACGAGAACGTGCCCAAGCTTGTCGAAGCCGTCGCGCTCACGGCGCTCGGACCCGAGTACCAACGGCTCTTCGCAGCCGATAGCGCGACCGGTCTGAAGCCCGTCCTCGAGCTCGGGGCCACCAACTCCCGGCCGCAGTTCGTGGTGCTGGACGTGACGGCCCGGCAAGCCGAGGGCGAGGTCACTTTCGACGACGTCAAGGATCAGATCCGCAGCCAGCTCTCGCAGGAGCTGGGCGTCCGGCACTACCTCGACCAGCTGCGCCGCCAGACCTACATCGACTTCCGGCTCTGAGCGTGGCCGCTCCGCGCCGCCCGCGTCTCGCCGTGACGCTTGGCGATCCGCGAGGGATCGGACCGGAGGTCGTGACCCGTGCGCTCGGCGACGCACCGCTCGCCGCGGACGTCGTGCTGGTGGGACCAGATGATCTGCTGAACGGGATCGCGGCGCGCAGCCGTGTCGGGGTGGGAGCGTGGGGGGCGGGGAGGGGTACCGAAACGGGCCGCGACGCGGGGGACCCGGATCGGGTTCGGGAAGCGGGCCTCCTGTCCGTGCGGTCGATCGAGCGCGCCGTCTGGCTCGCCCGCGCCGGTGAAGTGGACGCGGTCGTCACCGGGCCGGTGGAAAAGCGGGCGCTCCACCTCGCCGGGTATCCCTACCCGGGGGTCACCGAGCTGCTCTCGCACCTGACCGGTGACACGCCTACGGCGATGATGCTGGCCGCGGGAGCCCTGCGCGTGGTTCTGGTCACCACCCACATCCCGTTGCGCGACGTCCCACACCGCCTCACCACCGATGGCATCATCGCGATCGGCCGCCTGACCGCCGCGGCCCTCACCCGGTGGTGGGGATTGGCGACGCCGCGACTTGCCTTGTGCGCGCTGAACCCGCACGCCGGGGAGGGCGGCCTGTTCGGAGACGAGGATGAGCGTATCCTCCGGCCCGCGGCGGAGCGGCTCGGGGCCGCCGGGCCGCTGCCGGCCGATACGGTGTTCGTCAAGGCGCTGGGAGGGGCGTTCGATGCCGTCCTCGCACCGTATCACGATGTGGGCATGACGGCCGTCAAGGTGGCGGGGTTCGGGAAAGGTGTGAACATCACCCTGGGGCTGCCGTTTCCTCGCACGGCGCCCGACCACGGCACGGCGTTCGACATCGCGGGCCGGGGCGTGGCGGACCCGGGGAGTATGCGGGCGGCGTTGGAGCTCGCGGTGGAGCTGGCGCAGCGGAATCGGTCAGCTGGGTGAAGGCGCCGGCTATGCGCCGGCGCGGGGTTGCGTGACGCGCACCTTCCCGACCCGCCGGCCGTCCATCTCTACGACTTCCACCGTCGCTCCGGCGAGGTCCACTCGATCTCCCACCTTCGGCAGTCGCCCCAACACTCCGAAGACCACACCGCCAATCGTCGTGTAGTCGCCGTCGTCGATTCGCAGTCCGTACATCCGGTTGACCTCGGCGACCTCGGTGCCGCCCGCGATGACCGAAGCGGGAGTAGGCGCCGCCCCGGCGGCCGCCCCGGTCTCGGGACGGTCGTACTCGTCATAGATCTGCCCCACGATCTCTTCGAGCAGGTCTTCCATCGTGACGAGCCCGGCGGTGCCACCATACTCGTCCAGCACGATGGCCAGATGGACTTTCTGGCGTTTCATGTCGGCCAACACGTCTTCGACTTCCCGCGTGCCGGGAACGAGTAAGGGTGGCCGCAGGATCGATTCGAGCGTGCCCCCGGCCGGTCCCCGGAGGGCCCGGAGGATGTCTTTGGCGTGCACGGTGCCGACGATGTCGTCGAGCGAATCGCGGTAGACGGGATAGCGCGATCGTCCCGCGGTGGCGACACGGTCGGCCGCGTCCGCAATCGCGAGGGTGAGCGGCAGCGCCACCATCTGGGTCCGGGGGGTCATGACCTCGCGCGCGTTCTTTTCGCTGAACTCGAACACGCCGGCGATCATGCGGGCGTCCTGGGGTGCCAGGGTGCCCGTCTGCCGGCTCTGCTCGACCAGCATCAGAATCTCCTCAGGAGAGTGCACGCGCTCCCGCTCGCTCATCGGGCGCGCGCCGAACAGACGCGTCAAGCCGGTGGCGGAATTGTTGAGGAGCCAAATGAAGGGATTCGTGACGGTGGTGAAGAGCGTCAGTGGGCGGGCGAGCCAGCGGCCCAGCGTTTCGGGGTAGAGCAGGGCCAACGACTTGGGCACGAGCTCCCCCAGCACGACGTGGAGGTAGGTAATCAAGATGAAGGCGATCGAAACGGCGACGCCGTGCGTGGCGACCGCCGCGAGTGTGGGGGGGAACGCCGCGAACCAGCGGGCGATCGGCTCCGCCAGCGCGGGCTCCCCGATCCAGCCGAGTCCGAGGCTGGTGAGCGTGATGCCGAGCTGGGTGCCGGAGATAAAGCGCGTGATGTTCTGCATCACCGCACGCGCCGTCACCGCGCGACGGTCGCCGCGCCGAATCATGGCCTCGATGCGAGTCCGCCGCGCCGCCACCAGGGAAAACTCCGCGGCGACGAACAGGGCGTTCGCCGCGACCAGCACCACTACCGCGGCGAGGCGGAGCCACACGGGTTCACCGGCGGGGGGAGGCATAGGGACGGGGAAGGTAGCGGGGTGGAAGGTGACTTCAAGTTGGCCGTCGCGTATCCTTCTGGTCGAGACACGTGCCCATGACCCACACCATGCCACTCGACGTGCAATGCGCGCACCGCGTGCCGGCGCGGAGCGAGAGCGCGCGGCGGCTGGCGTGGGTCCTCGCGCTGACCGCCGTCGTGACGATCGCCGAGGCCGTGGGCGGATGGCTGGCGCATTCGTTGGCGCTGCTCGCGGACGCGGGCCACATGCTCGCCGACGTGGCGGCGTTGGGACTGGCGCTATTCGTGTTGCGCATGGCGCAGCGGCCGGCGACGCCGGAGCGCAGCTACGGCCTGGTGCGGCTCGAGATCCTCGCGGCGCTGGTGAACGGCGCCGCGCTCATCGTGATCGCGGCGGGGATCGGCGTGGAAGCCGTCCGCCGGTTCCAGGCTCCTCCCGCGGTCCACGGCGGACTGCTGCTCGGTGTGGCGAGCGTCGGCCTCGTCGCCAACGTCGCCGGCGTGACGATCCTGCATCACGGCCACGACCACTCATTGAACCAGCGCGGCGCCTACCTGCACGTCCTGAGCGACCTGCTGGGCTCGCTGGGGGCGGTGATCGCGGGCGTCGTGGTGGTCGCCACCGGGTGGACCCGCGCCGATCCCATCGTATCGGTCGGGATCGGCCTGCTGGTCCTGCGCGGCGCGTGGCGCCTGGTCCGGGAGAGCGCCGACGTACTGTTGGAGGCGACGCCGGGCCACATCGCCCTCGGGACGGTCCACCAGCGCCTCGCGAGCCTCGAGGGGGTGAGCTCGGTCCACGACCTCCATGTCTGGACTCTCACCAGCGGAGTCATCGCGATGAGCGGGCACTTGGTCGTCCGGAACCCGTCGCACAACCAGCAGATTCTCGAGGCCGCCCAGGCGCGGATGGGGGACCTGGGCATCCAGCACGTCACGGTCCAGATGGAGCGGGACGAAACCTGCGATTGACCTTGTATTTTCAGGACCCCCTCCCTATACTGCCGCCCTCGCACCGACACCGTTAGGACGTAGCTCCTTGCAGATCCGCAACATTGCCATCATCGCCCACGTCGATCACGGGAAGACCACGCTCGTGGTCCAGATGCTCCGGCAGTCTGGCGCACGCGTGAAAGAGGCGGGGATCGGCTCGATGGACTCGAATCCCATCGAGCGCGAGCGGGGCATCACCATCCTCTCGAAGAACACGTCGGTGCGGTGGACTTCGGGTGATGACGAGTACAAGATCAACATCGTCGACACACCCGGGCACGCCGACTTCGGGGGCGAAGTCGAGCGCATCCTCCGGATGGTGGACGGCTTCCTGCTGCTGGTGGACGCCGCGGAGGGGCCGATGCCGCAGACGCGGTTCGTGGCCGGCAAGGCGCTCGCGCTCGGACTCAAGCCGATCGTGGTGATCAACAAGATCGATCGGCAAGACGCGGAGCCGTTGCGGGTTCACGACGAGGTGCTGCAGCTGTTCCTGGACCTCGAAGCGACGCCGGAACAGTTCAACTGTCCGTTCTTGTACGCGTCGAGCCGGCACGGCATCGCCACACCGGATCTCGGGGAGACGGGGACGACGCTGGTGCCGCTGTTCCAGACGATACTCGACACGGTGCCGGCTCCTTCGGGCGATCCAGAGGGGCCGCTCCAGATGCTGATCTCGACGCTCGACTACTCGTCCTACCTGGGCCGGATCGGCATCGGGCGGATCGAGCGCGGCCGGATCCGGGTGGGAGAGACGGTCGCCCTGCTGCCGCTGGGCGCGCCGGGCCCCGTGGGCGACGATCGCTACGAGCAGGCACGCGTGGTGAAACTGTTCGGCTTCGAGGGGTTGGAGCGCGTAGAGCTCCAGGAAGCGGCGGCGGGGGAGATCGTCGCCCTGGCCGGACTCGCGGGCGTCGAGATCGGCAAGTCGGTCACCGCACTGGACCATCTGGAGCGACTGGCCGGGATCGCCGTGGAGGAGCCCACGATCTCCGTGGATTTCCGGGTGAACGACGCGCCGTTCGCCGGGCGCGAGGGGAAGTATGTCACGGGGCGGCAGCTGCGCGACCGGCTCTATAAGGAGTTGGAGCGCAATGTGGCGCTGCGCGTGGAGGACACGGGCGATCCGCAGACGTTTACCGTGTCGGGGCGGGGCGAGCTGCACCTGGGCATCCTGATGGAGACGATGCGGCGGGAGGGGTTCGAGTTCCAGGTGAGCCGGCCGCGCATCATTCCGCGGGAGGGCCCGAACGGCGAGCAGCTCGAGCCGTACGAAGAGCTGATGATCGACTGTCCAGAGGGATACCTCGGCGCCGTGATGGAGAAGCTGGGGCCGCGACGGGCGACGCTCAAGGACATGCGGAACCCGGGGGTGGGGTCGGTGCGGCTACGGTTCGCCATCCCGGCCCGCGGGCTGCTGGGGTACCGGTCGGAGTTCTTGACGGACACGCGGGGAACCGGGACTATGCATCACCGTTTCCTCGAGTACGGGCCGTGGGCCGGGCCGCTCTCGGGACGGAGCCGGGGCGTGATGGTCGCCGACCGGGAAGGGGTGGCGGTGGCCTACGCGCTCTTCAATTTGCAGGAGCGGGGCACCATGTTTGTGAAGCCGGGGGACCCGGTGTACGGGGGCATGATCGTCGCCGAGCACGTGCGGCCCGGAGACCTCGACGTGAACGCGACGAAGGAGAAGAAGCTGACGAACATGCGCACGACGGCGTCGGACGAGATGGTGATTCTGGAGCCGCCGCGCCAGATCACGCTCGAATTGGCGCTGGAGTACATTGAGGACGACGAGTTGATCGAAGTCACGCCGTTGTCGGTGCGGCTCCGCAAACGGGAGCTCGAAGCCAATGCGCGGCGGAAGGCCGCCCGCTCGCTGCGGGCGATGGACGAGTAGAGCGGACGAAAGACGCTCGGGTCCCGCACGGTGTGGCACCCGCAACCGCAACCCCAATCCCAACCTCAGCCGGGGGTGACGATGCTGGCCGTGGCAACGTCGATGGAGTGGTCGCTCAAGCGTCGCGACGACATCGACGAGGAGTTCGAGGACTTCGAAGAGGATAAGGATCTCGATGAGGATTTCGACGACGAGCTGGACGAGGACGAGGCGGACGACGAGGAGTTGGAGGACGCCGACGACTACGACGACCTCGACGACGAGTTCGACGACGAAGACGAAGACGGATTCAAGCCGAAGAAGGGGCCGAAGCGGGAGTGGGATTGACGGCGGGGCCTGTAGCTCAGGTGGTTAGAGCGCACGCCTGATAAGCGTGAGGTCGGTAGTTCAACTCTACCCAGGCCCATTGTGTGGTCGAGCCGCCCGACTGTGGCCCCGCGCCCAGCCGGGCGGCGCCGTTAGTGGCACGCGGCACTGCCCGCGTCGCTGAACGTCCTTCCCGCCACCGGTATGAACCTCCAGTTGTAGCCCGTCGCATGCAGCTCCAGGCTCAGCACGCCGTAGGTGTCCGCGTTCTGCACGACGCTGTTCACCTCGAGCGGCAGGTTGATCCGGCCATGACTTCTCCCCCCCGTTCCTATCACGATCTCGACCAGACCGCCGACGGGATCGGGTGTCTGGTCCGGGGCCTGCGGGGCGAACCGCTCATAGTCGTGGTCGTTGCCCGAGAGGACCAGCTCCGCATCGGCATCGTAGAGCGCCTCGAACACGGGGGCTTGACCCGGAGAGCTGCGAGCGTTGCCGGAGCTGAACCGGGGCCGGTGCGAGATCGCCAGCGTGCAAAGCTTCGGATGCCCAACGAGATCGGCGCGCAGCCACTGGACCTGCGCCGAGTCCAGCGGGCTCGCCGTGTTCAGGACGACGATGTGCCAGGCGCCGAGGTCGTAGCTGTAGTAGCCGGTTGGGCCGTGGGCGGCCGGGCCGAAATAGGCGAAATAGTCGTTGAGGGTCTGGTCGCGAGGGTCGTCGTCCCCCGCGGCGGGGCGGACCCGCCGCTTGTGCCGTCCCCAGGTGGAATCGAAACAGACCCCATACGGCGGCGGGGCCGGCACCGCATCCGCGTAGTCGTTGTCCCCGGCGGTGAACACCGTCCCGGAAAGGCTATCGAGCAGCAGCGCGGTGGATTCGTCGGTGTTGGAGATACAGGTGCCGATATCCCCGGCGCCGACCAGGACGGGATCGGTCACAGTAAGTCGCTGGCTCGCCGTGGCGGAGCCGACGGCTCCCCGGATGGTGGTGACGCCCGCGCGCAGTGCCTGCACCCGTCCCGCGGCGTCGATCCGCGCGACGGACGCATCAGTGCTCGACCAGGCGACGGAATCGGCGCGCACCACGGCGCCCGCGGAGTCCAGGTAGATGAAGCGCGCGGTGTCGCCGACGATCGTATCGCCGACCTCGATCGATGCCCACGGGGGCGAGAGCACGAGGCGCTGCCCGGCCTGCGGCCCCGCGCCGTCGGAGCAGGCGGCAGCGATCGCGGACAGCGCGATCGTCATGGTCGAACCCCAGCGCGTCACACCCATAGTCGTCTCGCTCGCGCCAATATCCGCAAGGCGACAGCGATGTGGCAAGGGGATCTGGTCCCGAAGAAAATGGGGTACCGCCCGAGCCGGCGGACGCTATGTTCGCTCGAGGGATTCAACCCTTATTTCGGGGACGTTCCATGCGACGGTTGCACTTCCTGGCCTGCCTGCTCCTCCTGCCGCCGGCGATCGGGGCCGCCCAGACCCAGACCTTCACGCACGCCGACACGTTGCGCGGCACGAACACGCCCCAGCGGGCGTGGTGGGATGTCGTCTTCTACGACCTGCACGTCAGCGTGCACCCAACCGACAGCACGATCGCGGGCTTCAACGGGATCACCTACCGGGTGCAGCGCCCCGCCCAGGAGATGCAGATCGACCTGCAGGTCCCGCTCACGGTCGACAGCATGGTCCAGGACGGCCGTCGCGCCACCTATCGCCGGGACGGCAACGCATTCTTCGTCACGCTCGCCACACCCCAGCGGGTGGGCGATCGCCGCACCATCACGGTCTACTATCACGGCACGCCCCGCGCGGCCACGCGTCCGCCGTGGGACGGGGGGCTGATCTGGGCGCTGGACAGCGCCGGCCACGCCTGGGTCGCGACCGCGAACGAGGGGCTCGGCGCGAGCGTGTGGTGGCCGAACAAGGACTACCTGGCCGACGAGCCGGACAGCCAGCGGGTGGCGATCACCGTCCCCAATCCGCTGTTCGACGTCTCGAACGGCCGGCTGCGTGGGGTGACGCCCCACGCCGACAGCACCACGACCTACGAGTGGTTCGTCACGAGTCCGATCAACAACTACGACGTGGCGATCAACGCCGGCAACTACGCGCACTTCACCACGATCTATGCGGGGGCCGCGGGCCCGCTCACGATGGACTACTGGCCGCTGGCCGATCACCTCGCTGCGGCGCGGCGACAGTTCACGCAGGCGGAAACGATGATGCGGTGCTTCGAGTCGTGGTTCGGGCCGTTTCCCTGGTATGCGGACGGGTACAAACTGGTCGAGGCGCCGCACCTCGGGATGGAGCACCAGACCGCCGTCGCCTACGGCAATCATTACCAGAACGGCTACCTGGGACGCGACCTCTCGCACACGGGGCTGGGCCTGCTGTGGGATTTCATCGTCGTGCATGAGAGCGCGCACGAGTGGTTCGGGAACAACATCTCGGTGCAGGACCACGCGGACATGTGGGTGCACGAGAGCTTTGCGAACTATGCCGAAAACCTGTACACCGAGTGCCTCGCCGGTGCGGGCGCCGGCGCGCAATACGTCATCGGAACGCGGCGCAACATCCGCAACGATCGCCCCATCGTCGCGCAGTACGGCGTCAACGACCAAGGCTCCGGCGACATGTACTACAAGGGCGGCAACATGCTGCACACAATCCGCCAGGTGATCGGCGACGACGACCGGTGGCGCGGCATCCTGCGCGGGCTGAACCAGACGTTCTGGCACCAGACGGTGACGGGGCAACAGGTGCAGGATTACATCAGCCAACACGCCGGCTTGGACCTCGGCAAGGTATTCCAGCAGTACCTCACCACGACGCAGGTGCCGACCTTCGAGTACGCCATCGCGGACTCGACCCTGTCCTACCGGTGGACGAGCGTCGTACCGGGGTTCGACATGCCCGTCAAGGTCACGGTCACGGATTCGGGGTTCACCACGCTGCATCCAACGGGCACGTGGCAACGGACCACGGTCCGGCTGCAGGACCCGGCCAGCTTCCACGTGGACCAGAACTTCTACGTGCTGACTCAGCACGACCGCACCGCAACGCCGTGAGCACGGTCCTGCCTGCCGTTCTCCTCGC
>JBGPIW010000065.1:0-9032 GCA_041485045.1 Gemmatimonadota bacterium
ATGGACGGCGTCAGCCTGCTGCGCCACGTCATCGATCGCTGGCCGACCACGGCGGTGATCATGGTCAGCGCCGTGTCGGACGTGGAGATCGCCGTGAAGTGCCTCAAGCTCGGGGCGTTCGACTACGTCAGCAAGCCGTTCAACCTGGACGAGGTCCGTGCGCGGGTGGAGCAGGCGCTGCAGCGGCGCCAGCTGAAACTCGAGAACAACAGCTACCACGAGGAGCTCGAAAGCCGGGTGCGCGCGCAGCAACGCCGCATCGGAGAGCTCTACGTTGGCGGCGTCGAAGCGCTCGCGCGGGCGCTCGAGGCCAAGGACGCCTACCTGAAGGGTCACTCGCTGCGCGTCGCTCAGTACGCCGCGTCAGTCGCCCGGCAGCACGGCCTGGCCCCCGAGGCGCTCGAGACGATCCAGCGTGGCGGGCACCTGCACGACATCGGGAAAATCGGCGTCCGGGAAGATGTGCTGCACAAAGCCGGCAAACTCACTCCCGATGAGTACCGCGATATCATGGAGCACACTGTGATCGGCGCGCGCATCCTGGGACCGCTGTTGCGCGACTGGCCCCTCGTCATCGCGATCGTGCGCTCGCACCACGAGCGCATAGACGGGAAAGGGCTGCCCGACGGCCTGAAGGGCGACGCAATCCCGCCGATCGTCCGGATCGTCTCGGTCGCCGATGCGTTCGACGCGATGACCAGCAAGCGACCCTACCGGCCGTCGCTGCCCGTGGAGCGGGCCCTCGAGGAGCTCCGGACGCACCGTGGCATCCAGTGGGACCCGGCGGCGGTGGATGGGTTCTTCGCGGCCTACCCCGATGCCAGCCGCCTGCCGATCGAGACGCCGGACCCGGAGCCGGCCGAAGGGGCAGACTCCCAGGCCGTCGGTTGACTGGGCCATCGGCCCTCCCCTAACCTTTCGGCCATGCACGACACATTGATGGTCGGCGTTTCCGGCATCCGCGGAATCGTCGGCAAGGACCTGACCCCCGAGATCGTCGCCCGCTACGCCGCCGCCTTCGGCGCCTGGGCCCGGACCGGGGTCGCGCGGCGTCCGCGCGTCGTCCTGGGCCGAGACGCGCGTACGTCGGGCCCCATGTTCGCCCAAGCCGCCGCCGCCGGTCTCGTCTCGGTCGGGTGCGATGTGATCGACATCGGGCTGACCACGACCCCGTCGGCGCAACTGGCGGTGGAGCACCATCGCGCCGCGGGCGGCATCATCCTGACCGCGAGCCACAACCCCATCGAGTGGAACGCGCTCAAGTTCGTGGGTCCCGACGGCGTCTTCATAGACGAGACGGCGGGCGCGCAGGTCCGGGCACTCGCCGCCGAGGGCCCGATCCCGAGGGCCGATCATGGCTCGCTCGGCAGTGTGATCGCCGATGCCGAAGCGATCAAACGCCACTTGGCCGCCGTCCTGCGGTTGCCGGGTGTGGACACGGCGCGGGTGCGCAAGCGCAAGTTTCGGGTGGCGCTCGACACGTGCCGCGGCGCGGGCGGGGCCATCATGCCGGCCTTGCTCGAACGGCTGGGATGCGAGGTCGCCGGGATCAACCTCGAAACCGACGGCCGGTTCCCGCGCCCTCCCGAGCCGATTCCCGAGCACCTGGGCGCGCTCGGGGCGGTCGTCCAGCGAGTGCAGGCGGATCTGGGGCTCGCGGTGGACCCCGACGTCGACCGCCTGGCAATCGTGGACGAGCAAGGGGAGCCGATCGGCGAGGACTACACCCTCGCCTTCGCGGTACGGGCAGTCCTAGGAGGGAAGGGGGACGGGGGACGGGGGAAGGGGAAAGGCGGCAGCGGTGAAGCGACTGCACCGCAGCGGGTCGTCGTCTGCAACCTTTCGACGAGTCTCGTCGTGGAAGACGCGGCGCGCGACTGCGGCGCCCTCGTCGTCCGCGCGCCGGTGGGCGAGGCCCACGTTGCCCGAACGATGATCGAGCGGCAGGCGCCGATCGGCGGTGAGGGCAACGGCGGCGTGATGTACCCGGCGCTCCATGTGGGCCGCGATGCGCCGGTGGGCGCGGCTTTGATCCTCACCCTGTTGGCGCGCGACGGCCGCCGGGTGAGCGAGCTGGTCGCGGCCTCGCCACGCTATGCCATCGTGAAGGACAAGATTCCGCGCGGCCGTGCCGCCGGCCTGGCTCCGGTGTACGCGGCGCTGCGGACGCGGTTCGCTGACGCCACGGTGGACGAGCGAGACGGCCTGCGGCTGGGGTGGCGAGACCGGTGGCTGCACGTGCGGCCCTCGAACACGGAGCCGATCGTCCGGCTGATCGCCGAGGCGCCGACAGCGCGGGAGGCGCAACAACTGGTGGACGCGGGGCGGGCCCTATGTGCGGAATCGTAGGGTATACCGGCCGCCGTCCGGCGGTGGCGCTGGTGCTGGAGGGGCTGAAGCGGCTCGAGTATCGCGGCTACGATTCGGCCGGCGTCGCCGTGGTGGACGACGGGCGGCTGGAGGTGATCAAGGTCGCGGGAAAGATTGCGGGACTGGAGCAGGCGCTGGGCAGCCGGCTGCCTGCCGGCCGGACGGCGCTGGCGCACACGCGCTGGGCAACCCACGGTGCCCCGACCGGCGTCAACGCGCACCCGCATACCGATTGCGGTGGCACCCTCGCGGTCGTGCACAACGGCATCATCGAGAACGCATGGGCGTTGCGCACGGCGCTCACGCAGCGTGGCCACAAGTTCCGCTCCGAGACGGACACCGAAGTGCTCGCGCATCTGATCGAGGATCTGCACAGTGCGGGGGCCTCACTGGGCGATGCGGTCGCGGGAGCGCTGTTGCAGGTCCAAGGCACCTACGGGATCGGCGTCGTGTCGACGCGTGAGCCTGACACGATCGTCGCCGCCCGGCGCGGGTCCCCGCTGCTCGTCGCGATCGGCTCCGGTGAGCACTTCGTCGCCTCCGACGCCTCGGCGGTGTTGACCCACACCCGGTCGGTCGTCTACCTGGACGACGGGGAGGTCGCCATCGTGCGCCCCGACGCCTACCGCATTCTGGATCTGGCGGCCGTCGAGAAGGTCAAGTCGGTGACGCGGATCGAGTGGGACCTCGGTACCATCGAGCGGGGCGGGCACGCGCACTTCATGCTGAAGGAGATCCTGGAACAGCCTGAGAGCCTCAGGAACACGCTGCGCGGGCGACTGCTCGAGGAAGACGGAGACGTCCACCTGGGCGGGCTGAACGTCTCCGATGAAGAGTTGCAGCGCATCAACCGCATCGTGCTCACGGGCTGCGGCACCTCGTGGCATTCGGCGCTGATCGGTGAATACATGATGGAAGAGCTGGCGCGGCTGCCCACCGAGGTCGAATACGCCTCGGAATTCCGCTACCGTAACCCGATCGTGGACGAGCGGACGCTCGTCGTCGGGATCTCGCAATCGGGGGAAACCGCCGACACCCTAGCGGCGCTGCGCGAGGCGAAACGGCGCGGCGCGCGCACCCTCGGTCTCGTCAACGTGGTCGGCAGTACCATCGCGCGGGAAGTGGACGGCGGTATCTACCTGCACGCCGGCCCTGAGATCGGCGTCGCGTCCACTAAGGCATTCACCAGCCAGATCGCCGCGCTGGCGCTGCTCACGCTGAAGATGGGGCGGCTGCGCACGCTTTCGATCCTCCAGGGGCGCGAAGTGGTCCGGGCGTTGGCGCGCCTGCCGGAGCTCGTGGAGCGCGGGCTGGCCCGGGCGCCGGAGGTCGAGCAGCTGGCCGAACGGCTGGTGCGTGCGAGCAACGTGCTGTACTTGGGCCGCGGCTACAACTTCCCGGTCGCGTTGGAGGGGGCGCTGAAGCTCAAGGAGATCTCCTACATTCACGCCGAGGGCTACCCCGCGGCCGAGATGAAGCACGGCCCGATCGCCTTGATCGACGACCTGATGCCCGTGGTGTTCATCGCGCCGCGGGACGCAGTCTATCAGAAGGTGCTCTCGAATGTGGAAGAGGTGAAGACCCGCGGCGGCCGAGTGATCGCGATCGTCACCGAGGGCGACGCGGGTGTGTCGCGCCTCGCCGACCACACGATTGCGATCCCCGAAACGCTCGACCTGCTCACCCCGGTGCTGTCGGTCGTGCCGCTCCAGCTGCTCGCCTACTACATCGCGGTGCGCCGCGGCTGCAACGTGGACCAGCCGAGGAACCTGGCCAAGAGCGTCACCGTGGAATGAGAGTCGTCCTCCAGCGCGTCTCCCGGGCGGCGGTACGGGTGGAGGGGCGCGAGACGGGCGGGATCGGCGCGGGCTTCGTGGTGCTGGCCGGATTCGCGCCCTCCGACACGGAGGAGACGCTCGTCTGGATGGCCGACAAGATCCTGTCGCTGCGGCTCTTCGGGGACGAGGCCGGCAAGATGAACCGGGGTCTGGAAGAGCTGGGGGGAGCGGGCGTCCTCGTCGTTTCCCAGTTCACCCTGTACGGGGACGCCCATAAAGGGCGCCGTCCCAGCTTCATCGCGGCAGCGCCGCCCGCGATCGCGGTTCCCCTGTACGACCGGTTCGTCGCGCTCCTGACCGAGCGTGCCGCAGGGTTCGGCGTGTCGGTCGCCACGGGCGAATTCGGCGCGATGATGGAGGTGGAGCTGGTCAACGACGGTCCGGTGACCCTGGTGCTGGAAAAGTGACCCAAGCACCGGGCGGGGAACCGCCGCAACCGCCCGTCGTGCTGGCCAGCTCGAGCCCGCGCCGCCGCCAGCTGCTCGAGATGATGCGCATCCCCCACCGTGTGATCGCGCCCAACGTGGATGAATCGCTCCACCGCGGCGAGGCGCCGGAGCGCTACGTCGTCCGGCTGGCGCACGCCAAGGCGCGGGCGGTGGCCGGACGCGCCCCGGGAGAGCTCGTGATCGCGGCCGATACGACGGTCGTGCTGGACGGCGAGTTGTTCGCGAAACCCGAGAGCCCCGCAGACGCCGTCCGCATGCTCGGGCGGCTGCAGGGCCGCACCCACCAGGTATTGACGGCGGTAGCGGTGGCGCGCGACGAGCGCATCGAGCACGCGCTCGACGTGTCCCAGGTGACGTTCCGGCCGGCCGATCACGAGACGCTGCTGGGCTACGTGTCGACCGGCGAGCCGCTCGACAAGGCCGGGGCCTACGCCATTCAGGGGCTGGGCGCGATGTTCATCGAGCGGGTGGAGGGGGATCTCTTCGGCGTGATGGGACTGCCGCTGCGGCTGGTGCTCGACCTGCTGGCGCGGTTTGGGCGGCCTTACCGCTTCACGCGGTAGACGGGCACCGGCTTGGTCTTGCCTTTCACCTGCATTGGCTCCAGAGCTTCGACCGGGGGGGGATTCTTCAGCGCCTTGTAGAACGGCTCGGCGATGAGGATCTCGTTCGGGCCCGCGACCGAGCAGAGGCGGCTCGCCGTGTTCACCGCGTCGCCGATCACGGTGTATTCGAGCCGCCGGTCGGAGCCGAAGTTGCCGGCGAACACTTCGCCGAAATTGATGCCGATGCCGATCTTGATCGGCGGCCGGCCCTGTTCCTTCCACTTCGCGTTCATCTTCTCCAGCGCTTTGAGCTGGTCGATCGCGCACTGCATGGCGCGGTCGGCGTCATCCTCATGGGCGATCGGCGCCCCCCACAGCGCCATGATGGCGTCGCCCATGAACTTGTCGAGCGATCCGGAGTGCTCGAACACCGTCTCCACCATCTCGGTGAAGTATTCGGTGAGGAGCTTGGCGACTTCGTCCGGATTCATGTTTTCCGACATCGGGGTGAAGCCCCGGATATCGGAGAAGAAAATCACGACCGGGCGCTTGTCGCCCCCCAGCGTGACCGCGCCCTCCTGCTGGGCGATCTGGGCCGCGACGTTGGGGGCGAAGTACCGCTGGAAGTTCGACAGCACCATCGCCTCGCGCCGGACGCGCTCGCCGAGCTGCGAGTTCTCCACGGCGGTCGTCACGATGTTCCCGAACGCGATGAGGAACTCCAGGTCCTCGTCGGTGAACGAGTGGATCGCGGTCTGGTTATCCACGTAGATGATGCCGAGGGCCTGCTGGTCGGACCCGAGCAGCGGCGTGCACATCGCGCTGCGCACGCTCTGGATCAGGATCGATTTCCCCTTGAACCGGTCGTCGGCGGCCGCGTTGTCGGAGAGGATGGCGACCCGGTCTTCCACGGCCTTCCGCGCGATCGACTGGGGGACGAGCTTGGCGGCGTTGGTGTCGCCCGTGCGGCTGCGCGACACCTTGGGGACCAGGTCCTTCGTGCGGGGGTCGAGCAGCAGGATCGAGACGCGATCCACGTTCATGATTTGGAACGTGACGTCCACCACCTTGTGCAGCAGTTGATCCAGCTCCTGCTGGCGGGAAAGCTCTTTGGAAATTTCGAGTAGGAGCTCGAGCTTCTTCTCGCGCCGCTCCGTCTCGTTCTCGGCCTTCACCTTGAGGTGCGACGCGCCGGCGGCGCCACTGCCGGTTTCCAAGGCGATCGCCTTGACCCCGCCCGAGGAGGGGCTGACGGGCAGCTGACGCACGATCGTCCCCTGCGGGATAGCGCGCGATCCGCCGGTCTGGCTCGCTTCGGGGGTGGGGGCGGACGGGCGGGCCGGCGGGGTGATCCCCACGACCTTGAAGGCCACCTTCCCGAAGGTGACGACGTCGTTCGCGCCCGCGTCGGCCTGCGTGATGCGCGCGCCGTTCAGAAGGGTGCCGTTCGAGGAGCCGAGGTCCTTGACGCGTACCCCGCCGCCGACGAGAGTGATCTCGGCGTGGCGGCGGGAAATCGTCGGGTCGTAGATCGGCACGTCGCTCGTGACGGCGCGGCCCACGACCAGGGTGCGGCCCGGCGCGAGCTCGATGGTCTGGTCGCCGGAGGTGCTCAGCAGCTTGAACACGGTCGGAGAATATACCCCGATCGTCACGGGGCGGTAACGCCGCGAATCAGGCGAGGGCGCAGGCGACCGCCCGCAGCACCGCCTCCGCTTTCGCCTCCGTTTCCGCGTACTCGCGCGCCGGATCGGAGTCGGCGACGATGCCCGCTCCGGCCTGGACCATCACGCGATCGGGTCGCACCACCGCGCAGCGGATCGCGATTGCCGTGTCGAGCGTCGCCGCGCCCCAGCCCACGTACCCCACGGCACCCGCATAGGGCCCGCGCCGCTCGGGCTCCAGGGCGTCGATGATCTCCATCGCGCGCACCTTGGGCGCCCCGGTCACCGTCCCCGCCGGAAAGCACGCCCGGAAGGCGTCCAGCGCGTCGTAGCCCTCCCGTAGCGTCCCGCGCACCTCGCTGACCAGATGCTGCACGTGGGAATAGCGCTCCACGCCGAGCAGCTCCGACACCCGCACGCTGCCGTAGGTCGCCACGCGCCCGACGTCGTTGCGTCCCAGGTCGACCAGCATGCGGTGCTCCGCGGTCTCCTTGGGGTCCTCCAGCAACGCCCGCGCCAGCAGCTCGTCCTCCTCCGCTGTGGCGCCGCGCCGGCACGTGCCGGCGATGGGCCGCACCGTCACGTCGCGTCCGGTGACTCGTACCAGCACCTCCGGCGAGCTTCCCACCAGGGCGAAATCGTCGAGCGCGAGATAGAACAGGTACGGCGCGGGATTGAGCGCCCGGAGAAACCGGTACACCCGGAACGCGTCGACCGCGACCGGGATCTCCTGGCGGCGCGACAGCACGGTTTGGAATGTGTCGCCGGCACGCACGTGTTCGAGGACTCGCGCCACGTCGCGCTCGAAGTCGGCCTGCGGGTACCGGCTGCGCGGCGTCAACGCCGGAGGACGCTCGGGCCAGGGGAGCGGCGCCAGCGGATGGGGTTGGGCCAATCGCTCGACGAGCGTGTCGAGCCGCGCTTCGGCTGCTTCGTACAACCGGACACGCTCGCGGGCCGGCGCGTCGGCGGTGACCTCGACGTTCGCGACCGCGATGGCCCGGCCGTAGAGGTTGTCGAGCACGACCAGGCTGTCCGCCACCATGAGCAGGGCATCGGGGAGCCCGAGGGCGTCGGGCGGCGGCGACGGCAGGCGCTCGATGGTGCGCACCAGGTCGTAGCCCAGGAACCCCACGGCGCCGCCGCTGAACGGCGGCAGGCCGGGCACCGGGACGGGCGTGAGGGCCCGCAGCCGGGCGGCGATATGACCGAGAGGATCGCCGGTCTCGCCCGCGGGGCGCCAGCCGTCGGCGGCAGTCCAACGCTCGACCGCGCGGCCGCGGTAGCGCCACGCCTCGCGCGGCTCGGTTCCGAGGAAGGTGTAGCGCGCCCACCGCTCCCCGCCGGTCACCGATTCGAGCAGGAACCCGAACGGCGGCCGGGCGATTTTGGCGTACGCCGCCACAGCGGTGTCGGCGTCGAGCACGATTTCGCGGACCAGGGGGACGACCCCTCCCCGTTGCGCCCGGGAAAGGAAATCGGCGCGGGGGTCGGTCACTTCGGAGCGGCGACCAGGTACGAGCCGGGTCCTTCGATGGCACTGGTGACGGTCTTCGGCCCGGTCAGCGTGCTGTTGCGGCCGAGCACCCAGTGGTCGGTTGAGCGTTCGTGCCAGATCCCCAGGGCCTGGATGAACGTGGCCGTGGAGGCGTACTTGGGACTCTGGGTGTATACGGACGGGTCGCCGTACGGGCCGAACGACACGTCGGCGATGGGTTCGCCCGTCGCGTTGAAGGCGAGCGATGCGGGGCCGATCGTGAACTCGTAGCTCCCCGGCGTCACCGTCGCGGTCAGGACGATGGTGCAGGTGTCGCACAACAGGGTGTCATTGCGTGAGACGACGCTGTGGGGGAAGAACGTGAGCGTCGCAAACACCGTTTGGGCGCTATCCGAATGCGTGATCAGGCAGTGAGTGAGCACGTTATTCTTGAAGGTGCAGAGCGTGCCGGTGGGGTCGGCCCCGGGCAGGAGGGCGAGTGCGAGGAGCGACGCGCGGCTCACCCCCGGATCGGGACCGGTTCCACCACCGCCGCATGCGCTGGCCAGCGCCGTCGCGCTTGCCGCCACCCAAAGCCACCGGGTAAGTTGGCGCGCGTGCGCCTTTCGCCCGTGACGCTGGTCGCTCTGACGCTCCCCGCCGCCGCCCCAGCGCAGCACTGGAATACG
>JBGPIW010000066.1:0-8900 GCA_041485045.1 Gemmatimonadota bacterium
CGCCCGCGTCGAGGCGCTCGGCCGGCGGCCCAAAGCCATCGCACCGCCGCTCCTGCGCGTGGCCGATCTGGTGCTCGACACCGGCAGCCGCGAGGTGCATCGCGGCGGGCGGCCGATCGAGCTGACCCCCAAGGAGTACGCCGTGCTGGAGTACCTGGTGCGCCACCGGGGACGGGTCATGCCCCGGACGCTCATCACCGAATACGCTTGGGACTACCACTTCGACCCCGGGACGAACATCGTGGACGTAGTGATCACCCGGCTGCGCAAGAAGATCGACCAGGCGCGGGAGCCCAGGCTGATCCACACGGTGCGCGGCGTGGGCTACGTCGTGAAGGAGTGACGTGGAAACGCTTCGCGGCCGGCTGACGGCGTGGTATGCCACCGCGCTCGCCCTCGCCCTCACCGGTTTCACCCTCGCGTTGTACCTCTCGCGCCGCCACGCCTCGTATCAGGAGCTCGACCGCCGCATCGCCTCCGAAGCCGATCTCACCGCGGGGATTCTCGCCGGCGTGTCGCGCGCCGGCGGCCTGGTGGTCTCGCGCGATCCCAACGGCCGCCCGACCCTCGTCGCGGAGCTCCAGGCGACGCTCGATGCCGTCCCGGACTTCCTGATGATCACCGATTCGCTGGGGCAATCGGTGTATACGTCATCGAGTACGACGCTCATCTACGAGCAGTTCGAGCAGCTCCGCCGCGTGATCCTGGCCGCGCGCGGGCACCGGGTGCAGGGCACCATGCAGCTGATCGCGGGCGGCCCCACGCTCCGGTACGTCGTCCATCCGCTCATCGCCGTCGCCCCGGTCGGCGGAGCGGTGCTGGCGGGCGCCCGGCCGGAAAGTGTCGAGCTGGGTCTGAAGCCGCTGCTCTCGACCTTCCTGCTGACACTCCCGCTCGGCATCCTGGCCGCGTACGTCCTGGGCTGGTGGCTCGCGTTTCGCGCGGTGCAGCCGGTCGACCGGCTCACCACCGAGGTCCGGGAGATCACCGACGGGCGGACGTTGCATCGCCGGGTCCCCGTGCCGCTCGTCAAGGACGAGGTTGGGCGGCTCGCCGAAACGCTGAACCAGATGCTCAGCCGTCTGGAGCGCAGCTTCTCCGCGCTGCGCCGCTTCACGGCGGACGCGAGCCACGAGCTGAAGACGCCGCTCACGGTGCTGCGTGCCGGCGTCGAGCGTGGGCTCACGACGCCCGGCATGCCGCAGGAGGCGCTGGCGGAGCTGGAGGAGACCCTCCAGGAGATCAACCGCATGACCGAGCTGGTGGACACGCTGCTCACCCTGGCCCGGGCCGACGAAGGCACGGCGCCGCTCCATGTGGAGCCCGTCGACCTGCGGGCGATGCTGCTCGACACGGAGGAGACGGCCGAGCTCCTCGCCGAGCCCGCAGGCGTTTCGGTGACCGTGGAGGCGGGGGCGGGGCCGGTAGTCGTGCAGGCCGACCCGAGCCGCTTTCGCCAGCTCGTGATGAACCTGTTGAGCAACGCGCTCAAATACACGCCACAGGGTGGACGGGTGCGGCTCTGGCTCGAGCGCGATAACGGTCGGGTGCGCTTCGGCGTCTCCGATACTGGGATCGGGATCGCGCCCGGCGACCTGCCGCACATTTTCGATCGTTTCTATCGAGCCGACACGGCCCGCACGCGCACCGCCGATCGGCCCGGTGTGGGCCTGGGCCTCGCCATTTGCAAATGGATCGCGGAAGCACATGGCGGCACGATCGACGTGCAGAGTCGGCCGGGGCGGGGGACGACGTTCACGGTGACGCTCCCTGCCGCACAGACCGCCACCCGGACCGAGGACGCCCGGTGATCGCACGCCCGCTGCAGCACCCGCTTCGTGTCCTGGTCGAGCCGCGCCTCCAGCTGCACTGATCATCAGCACGTCATCGAACCGTCATGTTCGCTGCACGACCCCGCCACGCGTGCCTCCGATCGTAGGGATGCACCCATGACCGGAGGTCGCCATGTTCGATATCCTGCTCGAAAGTCGCCCGAGCCCGCTGGGTCTGCCCCGGTGGGGCATCGTGCTCGCCGTTGGTCTGCACGCCGTCGCAATCGCCACCGCGTTACGGACGCCCACCCGGGCTCAGGCGGAGCCCCCGATCATCTTCATGGAAGGGTTCCCCCGTTATGCAGCGCCGCGGGTGAATGGGGGTGGATCGACGCAATTGGTGCTGTCACCCCTGCACCACGAGATCAGCGTTCTGCCACTTCCTCCGGTGGAGCCGATCCCGGGTCTGCCGAACCTGGCCGAAGCTGCACCGGCTGGTCCGGGCGGTGGCGTGGATATGCCGCTGGATCCGGGAGCGACCGACGGTGGCGCGCTTTTGCCCGAGTCGCTCGTCCAGGAGCGCCCAGAGCTGCTCGCGGGTCCGACGCCGGTGTATCCGCCCGCGCTGCGGGACGCGGGAGCGGAGGGGATCGTCGTGGTTCAAGTGGTCGTGGACACGCTGGGGCGACCGGAGCCCGGTTCGGCCCGAATCGTGCAACACGCCGCCCCGGGTTTCGAGGCGTCGGCGGTGTCGGCGATTCTCGCGGCGCGGTTCCGCCCGGCTCGCGTCTGGGGGCGGGGCGTGCGGGTGCTGTTCAAGTGCCGGTAGAGTTTCGGCTCCGGTCTCCACGCTGACGGGCGTGCTCGTCGCTTGCCTGCTTGCCGGAGCCCGTCGGAGTCATAACTTGTCTCCCATGGTGCTACTCTCGACTGTACGATCGCGTGTGCTGAGCGGTGCGCTGGTGCTGCAGCTGTTGCTCGGGATGTCGGCCCTATATGCCCAGGGGCGGCCCGACTACCTGACGCTTGCCCGAGGTCAGCTCTCGCAGGGGAATCGCGACAGCGCGCTCGCATTGTTGCGTCTCGTGACCGATTCGCAGGTCGGAGAAACGATGCCTCGACAGGTGGAGGCGTGGGTTCTTACGGGTGTACTCGCGTTCTACGGGGCGGACGATTCCGCAGTTGTGGTCGCGTTTCGCCGGGCATTTGCTCTGGACCCTGGTGTGCAGGCGAAGGGGCTCGCCGCGATTGACTCCACGCTCGCGTCCACGTTCGAAGCACTGCGGCCGGCGGTCGCGGCCCCGGAACCCGCTACGGCGGCGACACCGCTGCCGCTGGCAGCGGGTGGAGATTCCGTCTACGATTGCCTCAAACGCTGCCCCGCCGGCGTAGCCAAGCCGGCGCTCATCCACTTTCCAGAGGTAACCCCCCAGGACGCCCCGGCCTCCGGGTCGCAGATCTATCCGGGGGCGTCGGGGCTGGGTCCTTCCGGCATGCATGGGATTATCGAGTACCACTTCATCGTCAACGAGGCCGGATCGGCAGAGCCGGGATCGGTCGTGGTCAGCATGAGCTCTGCCGGCCCCTGGCAGGGGGTGTTCTTGCAGCGCCTCCTCCAGGCGAGATTCCGGCCGGCGATGCTCGGTCCGCGGCCGGTGCGCGCCCTGGTGCACCTGCGGGTGGATGTGCGGGCCGAGGGGATCGACGCCTTCCCCCGGTACAGCTTTACCGGTCCGTAAAGGGGCGGCTGAGCACTCATCCGGCTGTCATCATTTTGTAATGAATCACCCACTAGCGGACAATCGAGCCCAGGTAGTATCTCGGTAGCCATCGCACCGGAGGTGTAAACCTGTGTTCGACGTGCTGATCGAATCCAAGAAATCCAGCCAGACGGGCCGGCTGGCCGGAACGAGCGTCGCCTCGATCATTTTCCATACGCTCGTGATCGGTGGGGCGGTGTGGGCCACGTTGTCGGCGGGTCAGACGGACGACTCGTTGAAGGTTGACACCGCGATGGTGTACATCAACCCCGAGCAGAAGCAACCCGACCAACCGCCGCCACCGCAGCTCGACGTGCAGTTCAAGGGCTTCCAGACGGTCGTGGCCCCGACGGACATCCCGACCAACATCCCGCCGGTGAACCTGCAGGAGCATTTCGATCCGAAGGACTTCACGGGCGTGGGGGTCGAAGGCGGCGTGGGGAACGGGATCGTTCCCTCCGGCGATGCGGTGCTCTCGGTGGACGTCGTGCAGGAGAAGCCGGAGCGGCTGGCGGGCCCGGTACCGGTGTATCCGCCGCTGTTGCAGCAAGCCGGGATCGAAGGGGTGGTCATGGTCCAGGCGATCATCGACACCATGGGGCGGGTCGAGCCCAACTCGTTGAAGGTCACCCAGACCGCCAACCCCGGGTTCAACGAATCCGCCAAACAGACGGTGCTCAAGTCGCTGTTCCGCCCGGCCCGGGTGTACGGTAAAGCGGTCCGCGTGTTGATCCAGATTCCCATCAACTACAACCTGAAGCACTAAACGCCGCTCAGAGGAGTCGCATCGGATGCCGAATATCATCGATCTGTGGACCAATTCGGCGGCCTTCGCCAAGGGGATCGTCGTCATCCTCCTCATCATGTCGATCTGGTCGGTGTCGACGTTCCTCATGAAGTGGTGGCAGCTGCGCAAGTCCACGCGCGAGACGGTTCGCTTCGTGCCCGAATTCTCGCGCTTCCTGCAGGAAGAGCATCTCGACGCGGCGATCGCCCTCGCCGAGAAGACGAAGAAGAGTCACGTGGCCCGCGTGCTGGGGGAGGCGCTGTCCGAAGTGAAGCCGCTGCTACGTGATCGGGCGACGATCACCGCCGCGGACATCAATTCGTCGGAGCGCGCGGTGGAGCGCCAGATGCTGATCATCGTGGCCGAGCTGAAGCGCGGCCTCGGCATCCTGGCGACGATCGGCGCCACGGCGCCGTTCGTGGGTCTGCTCGGCACCACGATGGGGATCGTGAACGCCTTCACCGGGATGATGGCCTCCGGCGGCGGCGGCTCACTGTCGGCGGTCGCGGGCGGCATTTCCGAAGCCCTGATCACGACGGCGATCGGCCTCATCGCGGCGATTCCGGCCGTGTGGTTCTACAATTACTTCACCACCAAGATCGATTTCATCCTGGTGGAAATGACGTACACATCCAAGGAATTGATCGACTACCTGATCCGCAGCGTCGGCTCGGAGTTCGGCCGGTCGATTTTCACCAAGGAATTCCAGGCCCAGAAGGCGAGCCAGTCCAGTGGCCCGATCAGCCGCTAGCACCAAGGCGCCCGTCAACGCCAACATCAACGTCACGCCGATGATCGACGTGATGTTGGTGCTCTTGATCATTTTCATGATCGTGACCCCGCTGATCACGAAGGGGTTCCAGGCGTCGATTCCACGGGCCTTGAACCCCGACAAGCGGGAAGAAAAGGAAGGCGAGATCCGCCTGGGGATCGACAAGGACGGGAGGTTCTGGCTCGACCTCCCGGGCCCCGACGGCAATTATATGGGCATGCGCTTCATCAGCGACGCCGATCTGGCCAACCAGCTGGTGGCGATCTACGCCGCCCGCACCGCGGACAAGATTCTGTTTCTCAAGGCCGATGCGGATATCAAGTACGCGCGGGTCCAGCAGGCGATCGCCATCGCTCGTCGGGCGGGGGTGCGGGTGATCGGGGCCATCACCGAGCAGCGCAAAGTGCCGCTGCCGGCGCAATAGGGGGCGACCATGGCCATGCAAACGGGTAGCGAAGGCGGGCTTTCGTCGGACATCAACGTCACACCGATGATCGACGTGCTGCTGGTGCTGCTGATCATCTTCATGATCATCCTGCCCCTGTCGCGCAAGACATTCGACGCGAATGTTCCGCCGGAGGAGACGCAGAAGAAACCCCAGCAGCAATCCGCGCAGATCGTGCTCGAGCTCACCGCGGATGGGGGGTACGCCATCAACACCCAGCCCTACGCGAAGCCCCAGCTGGACGCGGCATTCCACACCATCTTCGATCAGCGCGTCGCCAAGCTGCTGTTCATCAAAGCGGCGCCGAATCGCACGTACGGCGACGTCATCGAGGCGATGGACCTCGCCAAGGGCGCGGGCGTTCAGGTGATCGGACTGACGCCGCCACCGCCGGAGGCGGCCCCGGCGCAGTAACAAGCCTTCCCAGAGACACCCGATGCACGCTCGACCCGTAGGGGCACGGATGCCGTGCCCCTACGTTGCGTTTTGGGGTATCTAGTTCCCGTGACCGAACCAACCAATCCTCAGGTCGTGGCGCGGCGCCCGCCGCCGTTCCGGCTGCCGGCGCCGCGACGCCGTCCCGGAGGGGTGGTCGCATCGGTCGTGGTCCATACGCTCATCCTGCTGTTGCTGGTCCGCTACGGTGTGCAGTGGATCACCGGTGGCGCGGATGCCGCTGGGATCCGCGGCGGGGGTGGCGGAGGGTCGGGATCCGACGCACGCTACGTGCAGCTTCCCGCGCTCGCCCCGGCGGCGGCCGCCGCAGCGCCGCCGCCGGTGGCGCACACGGCCGAGCTCCCGGCCCCTGTCCCGGTGAAGTCCGAGACGCCCGTGCCCGACGAGCCGTTCGCTCCTCCCCCAGTGGCGCCGACTCCCGTTTCACCCGCCGCCGGCGCGGGAGCAGGGGGCGGGCCCGGCCAGGGACCGGGGAGCGCCGGCGGCACGGGTGGCGGCACGGGCGGCGGTGTCGGGAACGATTCCGGCCCTGGTCGGGCTGGAGACGGGGAGTACATTACTCCGCCCTATGCGCGGACGGTCCTGCTGCCCGCGACGTGCGCCCGCGGCCGTTTCACCGTGCGCTTCTGGGTGGAGACGGACGGCCACGTGTCGCGCGTGACGGTGGAACCGCTCCCCAAGGGCGGCGGATGCCGCCAGGAGATGCAGGACAAAATGATGGGGTACCAGTTCCTGCCCGCGCACACTCGGGACGGCCGGCCCGTCGCCTCCGTGACTGAGGTGCATTTGCAGCAGTAGCCGCAGCACGGGCGCCCTGCCCGGGAGCGATTCCCGCGCGGCCCGAGACCTTCGCTTCCGGGAGTCGTGATGACCAGTGGCGTGCCTCATTCGGCCCGGGAGCAGCTGTTTGCCCGGAAAACGGTAGATCAATGTATCGCCGACGGTGAACGGGGCGGGGGCCTGCGCCGCTCGCTCGGGCCGATTCAGCTGACCTCGCTCGGCGTGGGCGCCATCATCGGGGCCGGTATCTTCGCCGCCATCGGCACGGCCATCGCCGGCGACTCAGGCCACGTGGGGGCGGGTGCGGCGATCGTCGCTTCCATCATCCTCGCGGGCGTCACGAGCGCCTTCGCGGCGATCACCTACTCCGAGTTCGCGGCGCTGATCCCCATCTCGGGCAGCGCCTACACCTACGCGTACGCAACGCTCGGCGAGCTGTTCGCGTGGATCATCGGCTGGGACCTGATTCTGGAATACGCGGTGGGCAATATCGCCGTCGCGATCGGCTGGGCCGGCTACTTCGATTCGCTGCTGCGGGGCATGGGGATCGACATGCCGCGCTGGCTCGTCACGGACCTGCGCACGGCGCTACACGACCCGGCGCTCGTGGCTGCGGCGCCGCACGTCGGTCCCATACCGATCATCTTCAACTTGCCGGCGTTCGCCATCGTGGGGATCGTCACCGTCCTGCTCGTGATCGGCACGCGGGAGTCCGCCTGGGTGAACACGATGATGGTGGCGATCAAGGTCGGCATCATCTTCCTGTTCCTGTTCGTCGGGCTGAAGTTCGTACGTACGGAACTGTGGCACACCCCCAGCTTCGCGCCGAACGGGGTCAAGGGGATCGGCGCGGGCGCCGCGATCATCTTCTTTTCGTACATCGGTTTCGATGCGGTGAGCACCGCTTCAGAGGAGGCGAAGAATCCGCAGAAGGACATCCCGTTCGGCATCATCGCCTCACTCATTCTTTGTACCCTGCTCTACATCGCCATCGCGCTGGTGCTCACGGGCCTCATCCCGTGGGACAAGCTCAACGTGCCCGATCCGCTCGCGGTGGCGCTGCAGTACATCCACGCCGATTGGGCGGCGGGCGTACTGGCCCTCGGCGCGGTCGCGGCGATGACGTCGGTGTTGCTCGTGTTCCAGCTCGGACAGGCCCGAATCTTCATGTCCATGGCGCGGGACGGCCTGTTGCCCCCCTGGGCGGCGAAGGTCCATCCGCGCTTCAAGACGCCGCACATCACGACGATCGTCACCGGCATCTTCGTCGCGGTGTCGGCGGCGTTCGCGCCGATCGGCTGGGTGCTCGAGCTCACCAACATCGGCACGTTGTTCGCCTTTGCGCTCGTGGCGGTCGGGATCATCATCCTGCGGCGCCGGGAGCCGGACCGCCCGCGGCCGTTCCGGACCCCGTGGGTGCCGGTGCTGCCGCTCGTGTCGGTCGCGTTCTGCTTCTATCTCATCGCCAACCTGCCGCCGCTCACCTGGTTCCGGTTCGTCCTGTGGATGGGGATCGGCGTGGTCATCTACTTCATGTACAGCGTGCGGCACAGCCGCGTGCGCCAACGAGCGCAGCCTAACGCATGAAGGCCGTGGCCTAGCCTATTTCATCTCGGCGGCGAGCCGGAGGGCGCCGAGCGGCGCGTCCACGGTGACGTCCCGCAGCTGCGCGCGCGGCAGGGCCGCTTCGAGGCGCGCGGCAAACGCCGTCAGGAGGGGGCTCCCCGACCGCAACAGCCCGCCCGCGGCGGCGACCGGTAGTGGACCGTCCGGTGGAAACATCGGCTCCACCACTCGCACCAGCTGCAACAGCTCGGCCGCGGCGTCGGCCATGATGCGCTGCGCCGCCGAGTCGCCTGTGGCGGCCGCGTTCATGACGTGGGGCGCGAGCGTGGCCACCTCCGCCGGGGTCGCCGTGGCACACCATCGCACCAGGTCGTCGAACTCCCGCAGCTTGAGCGCCGCCAGGAGCCGCGCCAACAACGCGCTGCCATCGCCGCCTCCGTCCCGCGCGCTGGCCGCCTCGGCCAGGGCAGTCCGGCCGATCCAATAGCCGCCGCCGCCGTCACTCAGCTGCCACCCGTAGCCGCCGCTGCGGCGCAATCGACCCTGCCCGTCGCGCGCGTAG
>JBGPIW010000067.1:0-8875 GCA_041485045.1 Gemmatimonadota bacterium
CGTGAGCGAGCTGGGCCGCGCGGCCGGAGCGCCGTGGGACGATCAGGCTCGCGGGATCGTGGAGAACGAGACGGCGCTCCTCGACAGCCTGTTGACTCGCACGCGGAACTCCGTCCGGCGACGATTCTACGCGACCGGGAGCACGATGAGCCTCCTGCTGGACCGTCTCGCCGGGCCGTCCTGGAAGGGAGCCCTGGTCGCCAAGGACCGCACCCTGCAGGACGCGTTGGCGCTCGCCGTAGGTTTTCACGGCGCTGCCGCCCTGGGGGCTGCATGGACCGACTCCCTCGAGCACTGGCGGCGGATCGTGCGTCCCGAAGCCGAGCAGGCGGTGACCGCCTTGCGAGCCCGGCGGCGCGCGCAGGCGGACAGCGTCGTGCAGCGGCCCGGCGAGCGAATCGTGGTCGAGGCGACCGGTCTCTCCGGGCGACGATTCTTCTATTGCGGGTTCGACCCGCAGAACCTGCTGCAGGTGGGTGACGGGCGGATGCTCCACGCCCGGTTCGTCGTGCTGTGCGGCGGCGACAGCATCTCGGTGTCGTTCGACCAGCCCGCGTTGGAGGATCGCGGCACCGGCGCATTTCAGACCGTGATCACGGATCCGGCCACCATCGTGGTCACTGCCGGAGGAGCGCCGGTCGCGATCCCGGACACGGGCACGGTCGAGGCGGCGTCGGTGAAGATCGAGGCCCCGCGCTTCACGCTGCAGTCGCCCCACGCCGTACTCACCCGCCGGGGGGGCGTGCTTCGGGTCGTCCCGCGGCCCTAGCGGAGCGACAGCGCCATAAAGGCTCGGGAAGCATCGAACCCGTACCGCGCGTACAGCGTGCGGCTGCGCTCGGTGGGCCACAGGATCACCGTGTCCACCCGCGTTTCGCGGCACCAGGCCAGGGCCGCCTCGAGCAACGCGCTGCCCGTTCCGCCACGCGCCGCGGGACGCACATAGAGGTTGGTGAGGTAAGCGTGCCGCTCCGGCTCATCGCCCCCCGGATTGGGCACCTTGTCCACGAGCGTGATCCACACCTGGCCGGCAATGGCCCCATCCCGGACCGCGACGAAGCATCGCCACGGCGTCCCGGGGGCCAGCCGCTCGCTCATCCACGTCGTCGTCCGGGCGACGAATTCCTCGCGCGGCTCCACTGCCGGCCGCTCGGCCGAGCGAAACTCATAGCGCAATTGGGCGAGCTCCGCGGCATCGGCCTGTAACGCGACGCGCAGCGCAGGCGGTCCGGCGTTCCCTCCAGGCATACCGGCACGATACCGATGCATCTCGATCTCGACTAGGCTAGAGGCAGCCGTCTGGACCGGGGCTCTTGCGCCCGCCCCGAACGGCCGATATTTGCTTCCCATGCCAGTCACTCATCGGCTGCGTCTCGCTGTGTCCCTCGGGGGCGCCCTGATGGGGCTCGCCATCCCGGGCGCGGCCGCGCGGGGTGCGCCGCCGGTCCTCGCCGACACCATCCGGGGAATCGTCGCCGATTCGAGCGGCCGCCCCCTCGCGGGCGTCGAGATCCTGCTCGCCGAGTTGTCCCGCCGGACGTCGACACGCGCCGACGGAGAATTCGCCTTCTTCGCCGTGCCACACGGCGACTACACCCTGGTGTTTCGACGGCCAGACCTTGCCGCGCTCGCACGCCGAGTGAGCGTGCCCGGCGCGTCGGGAATGAGCGTCGTGCTGCGACCGTCCATCGTCCCGCTCGATCCGGTGACCGTCACCGCGACGCGCGCTCCAGCGGACCCGCTGTCCTCTCCCCTGCCGACCGCCAGTCTCAGCGCGGCCGCCCTCGCCCGCGAATACCGCGTCTCGCTCGCCCACGCGCTGGAGACGCTTGGCGGCGTACGCGCTCTGACAACCGGAGGCGAGATCGGCAAGCCCGTGATCCGCGGTCTTTCTGGGGCGCGAGTGCTGGTGCTGGGCGACGGCAACCGGCTCGAGGACTACTCCTGGAGCGATGAGGACGGTCCCTCGGTCGAGACCCGACTGGCCGACCGGGTGGAAGTGATCCGCGGTCCCGCAAGCGTGTTGTACGGCTCCGACGCTTTGGGCGGCGTGGTGAACGTGATTCCCGAGGACGTCCCGGACGTCCACGCCGGTCGGCCCCTGGTGCGGGGTCGCGTGGAAGCGTACGGCGCCAGCAATAACGGCGAGCTGGGGAGCGCGCTGCACGTCGCTGGCGCTTCGGGTGGCGTCGGCTTCCTCGCGGGCGTGGTCGGCCGGCGCTCGGAGGCGCTGCATACCCCCGCAGGGGAGCTCGAGAATACCGGCTTCACGGCGCTCTCGGGGGAAGCGGCGCTCGGAACGCAGGGCGATTGGGGCAAGGCGACCGCGCGCTTCACGCACTACGGCGGGGAATTCCATTTGCTGGAGGCCGACACCGGCTCACTGCCGCCACCGCCCCCGGTTGGCGGGAAAGAGGAGGGACCGGTCCGCAAATTGACCGACGATCGGATCCAATTGGGCGGCACCTTCCCGGTCGGCCCGGTGCGCCTCGAGGCGAAAGGGCAGTGGCAGCGGCATTGGCTGGCCGAATCGGTGGAGGGCGATACCGCGTCGACCGAACAGGGGTTCGATTTGCTGCTCAACACGACGAGCCTCGACTTGCTGGTGCACCACACTGCCGGGGCGCGGGTCGCCGGAACGATCGGTGCGTCGGGATACTACCAGACGAGCGCCACGCGGGGAGACGAGCCGCTGGTGCCCGACGCTCGCGCCGCCGGGGCCGCGGTATTCGCGTTCGAGCAGCTGGCGCTGGGCGCGCGGTGGAGCGCGCTGGCCGGAGGCCGGCTGGACCTGCGCCGCACCGAGGCGGACTCCAACACCACGCTGGCGATCGGCGACCAGCACCGTCGGTACACGTCGTGGTCGGGCGATGTGGGACTCGTCTTCCGGCCAGCGGCGGGCGTGGCCCTCGCGGCGAACGTCGGGCGGGCGTGGCGTGCACCGACCTTCTTCGAGTTGTTCACCAACGGCCCGCATCCGGGTGAGGCGCGCTTCGAGATCGGTGAGGCGACCCTGGTGCCCGAGGCAGGCCTGAACTTCGACGTGAGCGCCCGGTGGCAGTCCGACAGGGTGCGGGGTGAGGTCGCGGCGTTCTCCAACCGCATCAGCCATTTCATCTTCATCGCGCCTACCGGGACTACCCAGGATTCCCTGCCGGTGTACCGGTACGGGCAGACGGACGCACGGCTGGTGGGCAGTGAAGCCTCGCTGGAGGTGGCCGCGTGGAGCGCGGTGGCGCTCACCGCCCGCGTGGACTACGTGCGGGGCGAGCGGCAGAGTGACGGCGAGCCGTTGCCGCAGGTGCCTCCGCTGCGTGCGAAGCTCGGTGCCGAGTGGCGCCGCGGTGGTACCGGCGCCGGTTTCGATGTCGACCTCATGGCCCGTCAGACGCGGCTCAGCCCGTTCGATCAGGGAACGGCGGGTTACGGGTTGCTCGACCTATTCGGGAATCTCGAGCCCCGTCTGGGGGGACGGGCGATTCGCCTGGAGCTGCAGGTGAAGAACGTGCTCAATACGCGGTACCGCGACTTCCTGAGCCGCTACAAAGCGTTCGCGCTCAACCCAGGGCGGAATATCGTGCTTCGGGTCGGGACCGAGTTCTGACTACTGTTCGTGCCCTCCGGGCTTTGCTAGACGATCGAGCGCCGCGGTCACCGCCTGCTTCGTCTCGGCGTGGGTCAGCCGGTCCCGGACCGCGCTGAGCCGTGCGGTCGCGACCGCATGGGGCACGGCGTTCTCGATCGCGATCAAGGACCACCGACGGACCGCCGAACGGTCGTCGTTCAAGTGTCGCAGCAGGAGGTCGAGGGCGCGGGCGCTGCCGCGGGCGCCGAGAATCGCGAGCACGAACGACGGCTCGATGGATTTCCCTACGGCGCTGTCGACCTGCGGTATGAAACTCGTATCGTTCGCCTCGAGGATGGCGCCCAGCGCCCCGTTCACGATCGCGTCGCGGTAGGATGGGGTCGCCAGTCCTTGCGCGATCAGGGCGTGCCGGACCGCGGTGTCGAGCTGGGCGAGGGCCGCGAGGGCCCGGCTCCGCACTTCGTAGCTCGAGTCCCGGGTCCACGCGCCGCGGGCGAGTGCCGTCGCTCGCTCCCCTCCCACCTTGCCGAGCGCGGTAACGGCCGCCGCCCGGACCTGCGCGGACGTATCGGTCAAAGCACGCTCGAGCGCGGGCAGGGCGACAGCGACGGGGGCGCTGTCGAGTGCCTCGGCCGCCTGCGCCCGCGTCAGGAAATAATCGGCGGAGACCGCCGCCCGACCGAGCGCCGCTGTGGCGAGGGAATCGCCGCGGCGTTCGGCGAGGCGCTCGATCACCCAATGACGGTTCCACAGGTCGGGATCCCGGTCGAGCTGGGTGGCGAGCCAGGCCGTGGGTTGGTCGAACGTCAGCTTCTTGAGGATCGCGTTGCCGTCGTCGAGGATCACCATCGTCGGCGCGCGTTGTACCCCAGCAACGACGATTGACTGGTCGCGCTGGTTGAGCTCGGTCGACAGGGTCACGTCTCCCGCTGCCGTGCCCACGCGGACCACGAGTGGCATGCGGAAGACCGGCGGCGTGGTAAACCGGAGCCCGGTGCTATCGGCCGTTGCGGTGTCCACTTGCGTCTGCTGCACATGCAACGTGAGACGCGCCGCGACGGAGTCGTAGGTCGTGGTAACGGTGAGCTCAGGGTATCCCGCCTGGTACATCCATTCGTCCCAGAACCAGTCGAGATTCTCGCCCGTGGCATCGAGCGCCGCCTGACGGAAATCGTCGGTCGTGGCCGTACCGTAGGCGTGGTCGGTGAGATAGCGATGGACGGCGGCCCAGAACCGCTGGGGACCGAGGACCTGCTGCAACATCCGCAGGACGAGCGCCCCTTTGGGGTAGATGTTGTTCGACCCGAGCGCGGCGAGCGGCATGCGGCGTTGCGCGTCGATCTGCATGAACTGCTGATACTCGTCCAGGTAGTAGTCGTCGGCAGCGTGGCGGCCCAACCGGGTCGCCCAGTACTGGCCCGGCATGAACTCGGCGAAACCCTCGTTGAGCCACATGTTGGCCCAGTTCTCCGTTGTCACGTAGTCCCCGAACCACTGATGCGACAGCTCGTGCGGGATCAGGATCCAGTCGTACCACGGCCGGTCGGCGTAGGCCCGCGCGTCAGGCAGCCAGTCCACGAGTGTCGTGGCGCTCACGTTTTCCATGCCGCCGAAAAAGTCCGCGACCGTCGTCTGGGCGTACTTGGCCCACGGATAGCGGAGCCCCGTGAGGGTGGAATAGACGTCGATCATGTCGGGCGTCCGGTGGAATAGCCGGCGGGCCAGGGCGCTGTCTTCCTTATAGACGTAGTAGTCCACCGGAATTCCGCGCCACGCGTCGGGGATCTTCACGAGTGGCGCGACGATCAGCGATACCAGGTAGGTGGCGCTGGGCTTGCCCTGGCGCCAGGTCATCGTGCGGGTGCCGTCGACGTTGCGCCGGTCCGCGGTGAGGCTGCCGTTGGACACCGCCGTGTACCCGGCCGGCACGGTCGCCTCCAGCGACCAGGTCATCTTGTCGTTGGGGAAATCGTAGGTGGGGAACCAGAAGTGGTTGTTGTGATCTTCTCCCTGACTCCAGATCTGCCGCGGGCGGTGCGCACGGCCTTCAGGCTCGATGAAGGTGAGCCCCGTTCCGGATTCCACCCGGCCGTGGTAAGTGATGGTGAACCGCGTCGTGTCGCCGAAGGCGACCGGTGGCGATGGAAAAATCACGAGGCTGTCGCCGCGCGCCGCGTAGCGCAGCGCCCGGCCACCCCCGCCGGCGATGCCCGTCACGCGCAGCAGGTGGCCCGCGTCGAGGATCACGGAATCGAGTGTCGCGCGCCGCGCGACGAGCGTCGTGACGACCCGCCCGTCGAATGAGGTCGAATCCCAGTCGAAATTCCGCAGCGCGATCCGCTGGTCCACGAGGTCGTAATCGTGCGAGCGGGTATACCGGTCGTTCGCCATCCGCTCGGCGTTGCTCTGGGCCGCGGCGATCGCGTTCGCAGCCATGGCGAGGGTGACCAGGAGAGTCGGGACGGCGCAACGCATCATTGATCTCCGGTGGGACGAGCCGGTAGGATAGCCTCCGGAGGTCCTCCGCGGCGACCCGTCACGGCCCGCGGTGACGCCCGCCGCGCTGCTCCATCTCGTCGCGCCGGTCGGCCTCGTGCTGGCGCTGCTCCTCATCCTTCCACTTCTTGTAGGCCTTGAGCTGACTCGCGGCGAGAAAGCTCCTCAGGCGCTGGTCGAATCGCGCGTCCGCTTTGGCGAGGGAATCCCCCAGGGCCTGCAGCGTCGGGAAGCTCGCGCGGGCCGCTTCACGGTCTCCGCCATGAAACGCCGCATCGATGGCTCGCCGGGCGACCTGGGCGCTGTCGCGAATGGTCGCCGTGGCGTTCATGAACGAGTCGTACACCACGCGGTACTCGCCAGCCTGGCCGCTGTCGAGCTCGAAGCGCGGGACGAAAAAGTCCGGATGGGGCGGTCCATCGAGCTGAGCGGCGGTCGGCAGCGCCCGAGCGGGACGTGCACCGCGCTCCCGCCACCCACCGGGCCGTCCCATTCCCCCCATGCCGCCGTACCCTGGATCCTGCGCGGTGAGTGCGACGGCAGCGAGCACGAACGCGGTCGCGAGCGCCGCTGGGCGAAGTCGACTCATGAGTTCCCTCCTTAAGCCGTTGGTCTGGTGCGAGTTCTCGAAGACAGGTGTACTACCCGGAGCCTGGTGGCCAGGGTCACATCCCCACGCCGCACTCCCCGACATCCTCCACCTGTATGATGCGGTCTTGGGCGCTTTGCGTCACAACACTTCTCGCGTTGGCGTGCGGCTCCGGGTCACCCACAGCTTCGAGCGTCGACCCCGGCCTCGGCGTGAACGCCGACCTGCAGGGCCGCCGGCCGTTCCCGGACGCCAACCCCTGGAATACGCGCATCGACCAGATGCCCCTCGACGCGAACTCCGACGCCCTGATCGCCAGTATCGGACTTTCCACGGGTCTGCATCCCGATTTCGGCGCCAGCTACAACGGCGGCCCGTTCGGCATTCCCTACATCGTGGTGAGCGGCGACACTCCGGGAGTGCAGGTGACCTTCGACTACGCCGACGAAAGCGACTCGGGGCCCTACCCGATCCCCCCCGGAGCCCCGATCGAAGGCGGGTCGACCTCGGGCGGCGACCGTCACGTGATCGTCCTGGATCGCGACCACTGGAAGCTGTACGAGCTGTTCGCGGCCTATCCGGTACCGCGATCGCGGGATTGGACTGCGGGCTCCGGGGCGGTCTTCGAACTCGGCTCGAACGCGCTCCGCCCGGACGGGTGGACGTCGGCCGACGCGGCGGGACTCCCGATCTTCCCAGGCTTGGTGCGCTACGACGAAGTGGTGGGCCAGGGGGCGATCCAGCACGCCTTGCGGTTCACGGTTCGGTACACTCGGCGCTCTTATGTGTACCCCGCCCGCCACTACGCCAGCGCCGACACGAGTCCCGACCTGCCCCCGATGGGGATGCGCGTGCGTCTCAAGGCCGGCTTCGACATCTCGGGCTTTCCGCCCAGCGCACGCGTGATCCTGCAGGCGCTGAAGACCTACGGAATGCTGGTCGCGGACAACGGCGGGGACTGGTTTATCTCCGGCGCTCCCGATTCCCGGTGGAACGACGCCGAGCTCAACACCCTGAAGCAGGTGGTCGGGCGCAACTTCGAGGTGGTGAACATGGGAGCGGTGCTGAACCCCTAGAGGAAAACACGCGCCACTCCGTTCCGCCTACGAACGGAGTGGCGCGCAGGCCGCCGCTAATTGCCGCGGCGGAGGTACACCGTCGGCGCCGACGTGCCGACGACCGGCCGCGCCATGGGGGCGGCGATCGTTCCCAGCGGGCTCCCCGACAAATCGTGCAGGCAGTATTGGCGGGCCGTCCCCATCGGGGACGAGCGAGGGTGCAGCCGGGCCGGTAGGGTGAGGCAGGGTCCCGTATGCACGGGTCCGGGCAGGGCGAACATCAGGGCAGTCATCAGGGGCTCCGGGTTGTCCAGTCACCCCCTTAGATGCCGTCGGCCGGCTCAGGGTTGCGGCATCCTCCGGATCAGGATTCCTCCAGCCGGTCGAGCGCGAAGCGCAGCCGCACCATCGCGCCCTCGAGACTGCGGCGCTCCTCGTCGTGCGTCGCGTCGCTCTCGATCACGCGCGTGAGCAGGCGGAGCGACTCGCGGATCTGGTCACCCGCCGACAGCCGCCGTTCCGCGCCCGAGCGCCGGTCGCCGCTGAGGCGCCGCTCGCCCTGCGAGGCACGCTCCGACCGCGACGCGCCACTCCGCCGGTCCAGAGCATTGCGGCGGCCCTGCGGGCGCCGGCGTTCGTTGGGTGCGGTCACGGCTCAAATCTGGCACTGAATCGCGCAGTCGGCCATCTGTCAGTCCTCCCGTCCCGCGTCCTCTTGCGGCGCGAACCCGGCGCACCCCAGCTTCAACACCTGCGGGGAGGGCACGTATGACCGAGTGGCTGTACCGCTTGCCGGTGAGCCTGATGGGGCTCGTCATCTTCGCGATGACCTACCTCGGCGCGGCGGCGATTCATGGCATCGTTCAGACGCTCGCTAGCGGCGAACGTGGGCGCGCTTTCAAAGCGATCTCGCCCGGCATCATCCCTCCCCTGGGGATCATCTACGGCTTGCTCGTGGGATTTACGGCCGTCCAGGTGTGGGGTGATCTCGACCGGGCCAACACTGCGGTGAACCGGGAAGCGAGCGCGCTCCGGGCCGTCGTGCTGCTCGCACCCGCGTTCGGCGGTGCGAGCGAGGGGCGGTTGCGCGCCCTGGTGCGGCGCCACATCGAGGATGCCGTGTCTCAAGAGTGGCCGGCGATGGCC
>JBGPIW010000068.1:0-8774 GCA_041485045.1 Gemmatimonadota bacterium
ACGATGGGTTCGTGATCGCGCTCGTTCATGGCTGGGAGTATACCGAATCGCTTCCCGGGACGGAGGGGCCCAGGAACCGCTCGGCGGTAGCCTCGTACAGCTTCGGGTCGTTCCAGTAGGCGAGATGCGCGAGACCCCACATCCAATACCAGCGACGCAGCCGGTCCCGCTCCTCCAGCCGGTAGAAGTTCAGCGGTCCGCTCACCGGATCCATCCAGGACCAGATGTTGAGCCACTGAAACGACGGCAACGTCGGGAACGCGTTCGCCTCGTGTCCCGCCACTTCCTGGGGCGTCTCGGGATAGGCGAACTTGAAATTCCCGTACGTGCGCCCCGAATACCCCCGCCGGAAAGAATACAGAAACGATAGGATCTGGGCCCGCACCGCTTGATCGGCGGGGACGTGCTCGCGGAAGAAGTAGTAGACTTTGTCGAGCGGCGACCCGAAGGTGACCAGGCCTTTCAGTTTCGCCAGGTCGTCCATGCCCACCGGCGGCGGCGCGGGAGCAGCCGCGGATTCGGGCGATGCCCAGGCCTGCGACAGCAGCTCGTTGATCGTGTCGTAGGCGATCACGCTCCCCAGCGAGTGCCCCAGCACGATCACGCGGTCATAGCCCCGCAGCAGCCGGGCCAGCGCAGCGCTCGAGGCCTTGAGGATGGCGGTGCGCGCCTCGTAGCTCGCCGACTTTTCATCTGCCGTGACGTACACGGCGATGTCCCCCACGTAGTCCAGCAACACCCGCCGCAGCCACAGCGCCAGGACGACGAATACCCCGAGCCAGAGGTGGGAAGGGCGCAGCAGGATCGTTGCATAGGGGGAGAGGTCGACATTCCCCAATCGCCCCACCCACATGGCCGCCATCCAGAAGCCGAGGGCGAAGACGGAGGCCATGATCACCCAGGCGACCTCGGCTACTCGCCCGACGCTCGGCGTCCGGCGGTGCCACCATTGCCACAGCTCGCGCACGACGAACAGCACCAGAACGCTCGCGACCGTAATGCACAGCGCGACGCCGGCGAGGGCCACGAGATTCGGCTCCCGGCGCGCCGTGGCGCTGAGCGCGCGGGACACCTCCCGCACCGGCGTAAAGCCCTGCACGAGGAGGATCGTCTGGATCCCGATGAGTACCAGGAAGGGAACGTAGACAAATGTTGCCCGGCCCACTTCCCGCAGCATCAGCCACACCACCTGTCCCGCGCTGTTGTGGCTGCGGTTGTCGCGCAGGGCCAGGAGGTTGTCGGCGAGATAGCGCAACGGCGAGAGCACGGTGCGTAACAGCCACCCGATCACCCCTCGATAGGTGGCTTTCCCTTCCGTGTACGGCGCCCAGTAGAACTCGAACAGACTGAGCCGCTCGCGTTCGCCCGCCGGGAAGTCGAGGTGGACCGCGACCTCGGTCCAATCGGCGTGCCGGATGCGCTCGGGGTGGATCACTGGGATCTGGTTCCGGCCGCGGAAGTACCGCACGAAGGCGCGCGCGACCAGGTCCAGAGTCTCGTAGGGGTTCTGCTCGCCGATCCCGTGGATCACGAGCAGGGCGGTGGCTTTGCCGTTCGGGGCGTCGTCCGGCACGACCGATAATGTTACACAATCGTCCGGCCGGTGCCTGCGGAGTTCCCCGAACCGAGCGGGGCTGTATCATCCCTGTCATGCCCGACGCCATAGGGGCCCTGACGGCCGCCGTCGCCGACCGCTACGTGGTGGAGCGCGAGCTCGGGCGCGGGGGAGCGGCGACGGTCTACCTTGCCGAAGATCGCAAGCACCACCGTCCCGTGGCGCTCAAAGTGCTGCGCCAGGAGCTCGGGTCGCAGCTCGGCAAGGACCGGTTTTCGCGTGAGATCGCGATCGCCGCACAGCTCTCGCACCCGAACATCCTGCCCTTCATCGATTCGGGTGAGGCGGCGGGTCTGCTGTACTACATCACTCCGTTCGTCACCGGAGAGTCGCTGCGCCAGCGCCTCGAGCGCGAGCACCGGCTGCCGGTGCGCGACGCCGTACGCATCGCGTGTGAGGTGGCGGCGGCGCTCGACTACGCGCACCGCCAGGGCTTCATCCACCGCGACGTGAAGCCCGAGAACATCCTGCTGTCGGACGATCACGCCGTGGTGGCCGACTTCGGTATCGCGCGGGCGATCGCCGAGGTGGGCGGCGAGGTCATCACCGAGCGCGGGATCGCGATCGGCACGCCGGAGTACATGAGTCCCGAGCAGGCGAGCGCCGAGCGCGAGCTGGGCGCCAAGAGCGATCTGTACAGCCTGGGTTGCGTGCTGTACGAGATGCTCGCCGGCGAGCCGCCGTTCACGGGCCCCAACATGCGCCGCATCCTCGCGCGTCACGTGGCGGAGCGGCCGCGTCCGCTGCGGGCGGTGCGCCCCGACACGCCACCCGCGGTCGAGGCGGCCGTGGCGCGTTTGCTCGCCAAGGATCCCAACGAGCGCTTCGCGACCGCCGCCGAGCTGGTCGCGGCGCTGGAGGACAAGCGGCCCACGGTCCTCGCGTCCGGGGTGGGCGTGGCTCGCTTCATCGCCGTCCTCCCGTTCGTGAACGCCAGTCCCGATGTCGACGCCGACTATCTCAGCGACGGCCTCTCCGACGAGCTGATCAACGCCCTCACCAAAGTCGAAGGGCTCCGGGTGGCCTCCCGGACGTCGGTGTTCGCGCTCAAGGGGAAACCCCAGGACGTACGGGCCACCGGTGCACTACTCGGCGTCTCCGCCGTCCTCGAGGGGACCGTGCGCCAGGCCGGCGGGCGGCTGCGGGTCACGGCGCGGCTCACCGCCACCGACGACGGCCGGCACCTCTGGTCGGAGCGCTACGACCGCCCGCAGGGCGACGTCTTCGCGATCGAGGACGACATCGCCCACACCATCGTGAGCACGCTGCGGGCCACATTTCTCGCCGATCTGGTCGAGCCTGCCCCGGCCCAGCGCACGTCGAGCCTGGAGGCGTACGGTCTCTACTTGAAGGGACGTTTCAGCTGGAACAAGCGCTCCGCCGCAGGGGCGACGGAGGCGATCGGCTATTTCGAGCAGGCGATCGCCGCCGATCCGCGCTACGCCCTGGCGTACGCCGGCCTCGCCGATGCGTACGCCCTGCAGGTGGATTATCGCGGTGTGCCGGTGCGCGAGGGCTTCGAGCGGGCCAAGGCCTATGCCCAGCAGGCCCTCGCGCTCGACCCGACGCTCGCCGAGGTGCACGCCTCGCTGGGCTGGGTGTTGTTCATCTACGACTGGGACTGGGACGGCGCCGCCGCGGCGTTCCGGCGCGCCCTGGAGATCGATCCCGGCTACGCCACAGCGCACCAGTGGTACAGCTTCGTGATCCTGACCCAGCGTAGCATCGACCAGGCGCTGGTGGAGGGACATACGGCGCTGGAGCTGGACCCCGCTTCGGTCTCGATCCGGCGCTCGATCGGCTGGCTGTACTACTACGCCCGCCGCTACGACGACGCGCTGCGCCATCTGCGCCGCGCGATCGCGATGGACCCGATGTCGGAAGAGAACTACCGGATGCTGGGACGGATCCACACGCAGGTCGGGGCGTACGAGGAGGCCGAGCGCGCGCTGCGCGAGGCGGTGTCGCTCTCGCCGGAAACCGCCTACGCCACGGCCGCACTGGGCTACCTCTACGGGGTGCGGGGCGATCGCGCGGCGGCGGAGCGGGTCCTCGTGGAGCTGGCCGCGCGGAGCCAGACGGGGTACGTGTCGCCCGTTGCGGTCTGCATGGTCTACGCCGGTTTGGGGATGGTCGACGAGACGTTCGCGTGGCTGGATCGGGCCTACGAGGAGCGCCGCGGGTGGCTCGCGTATCTGAAGGTCGAGCCGACGCTCGACGGCGTGCGGGCCGACCCGCGATTCACCGCGCTGGTGCGCCGGATGAAGTTGTAGTCATCAGCTGCACGATTTCCAGCATCATCGCCGTCCCGCGCCGCACGTTCTCGAGCGAGATGCGCTCGTCGTTGCCGTGCACGCCGGATTCCTGCCCGGCGGGGATGAGAAACGGCGCGTAGCCGTAGCTCGGGATCCCCAGGTCCCGGAAGAAGTGACTGTCGGTAAAGCCGGTCGAGACTTGCTGAACGATCGCGGCATCGGGGAAGTATTTCTTCGACACGGTGACCAGCGCCCGGTACAACGGCGTATCGGCCGAAGACACCGCCGGCGTGAATCCCATGATCTGCTCGACCTTGATCCCCGGATCGTCGATCGCCGACCCGAGCTCCGCCAGGAACGCACTCCGGTCCTGGTCGGGGAGCAGGCGGCAGTCGAGCTGCGCCTGCGCTTCGGGCGGAATCACGTTGATCTTGGCGCTGCCCGTCAGCATGGTGATGGAGCAGGTATTGCGCGTCAGCGCCGCCATTTCCGGGGCGTCGATCTGGAGCCGGAGCAGCGTATTGCGGTCCTGCACCGTGCGCGCGATGTCGCCGTAGGCGTCGCGCCACTGGGGCGCTGCGTTCGGGGCCAGGCCCTTGAAGTAGGCATCCACCGCGGGGACGATGCGGGGCGCGAAGTCGTAGGTCTGAACCCGATACAGCGCGCGGATCAGCCGGTTGACCGACGACGCGACGGGCGGAACCGAGCCGTGGCTCGGCTTGTCGGTGGCCACGAGGCGCAGCCACAGGGGCACCTTCTGCGTCACCTCGATCCCGAACCGGCTGCGGCCATCCTCCACGGAGCCGTCGCCGCCCTCGTTCAGCACGAAGCCCGCGCCGCGAAACGCCTCCGGATGGTTCTTGACCACCCACCCAGCCCCGAAGGCGCCGCCGGCTTCCTCGTCGGCGGTGGCCATGAAGATCACGTCCCGGGTCAGCGGCACGCGCATGCGGTGCAGCGCCAGGAATGCTTCCAGCTCCACGATGCCCAGAGTCTTGGTGTCGAGCGTGCCGCGGCCGAACAGGTCGCCGTCCTTGACCGTGGCGGCGAACGGATCGGTCTGCCAGTAACGCGGATCGGCCGGGACGACGTCCATGTGGTGCAACAACACGAGGGCGGGCTCGGAGCCGCCCTTGAGCCGCGCCCAGATGTTGCCCCGCCCGGGCGCCGATGAAGCGGTGTCGAACGGAATGCCTGCGTCGTTGAGGATCCGCGCAAAGAAGCGCATCGTCTCCGCTTCGTTGCCGGGGGGATTCGTCGTGTTGATGCGGACGTACTCGGTGATGCGCCGGACGGCTTCGTTCTGGAGCGAAGTCAGATCAGGCGGCGCCTGGGCCCCGACGGTAGGGACCGCGGCGACGAGGAAAATGAACCAGAGGATGCGCGAATGGGTCATCCCCTAACGTGTGCCTGCACCTGCCATTGCGCCAGTGATCGCCGGGTCGACCAGATGGAGAAAGTCCTGCGCGAAGGTCCGGAGATCTTCCCAATCGGTGTATTCGTAGTCGCGCGTCGTGTCGGTATCACCGCTCACTTTCGCCACCATCCGACGCATCATCCACTTCTTGAACCAGCCGTACCGGGTGTAGGGCACCGCTCCCGCGACCGGCTTGACGACCGTGGGACGCCAACCGGTACGGCGCAAAAAGCGTTCAAACATGTCCTGGAGCTCACGGTCCACCTCGGGCCGATGCTCGAGAATCCCCAGACACACCGAGAGAAACGCACTCGGCATGCGGGAGAGCTGCTCCGCATGCGCCTCGACCCAGCGCCGCACCGGTCGCTGATAGCTCCCGATGTGGACGGAGGCCGCGACGACGACGCCGTCGTAGCGCTCGGGCCATGCATCGGTCACGACGCTGCCGGCGTGCGCCACCGCGACGTCGCATCCCGCTTCACGGAAGGTCTCGCCGAGCCGGGCCGCGATCTTGGCGGTGTGACCATCGGTCGTGCCGTAGAGGACGAGGATGCGTGACATCGAGACTCTCCCGTTGAGTTGCCTCTGTACGGAAGCTCACGCGGCGAGCCTAAAGCATTGCTGAAGTTCCGCTTAGAATACCCACACTTTTCCATAACCTGAATTCACGCTGCCTTCCCGCGTTCTTCATTCGCGAAGCGGTACGTAAGCGGTGTGAACGAGACGATGGTAATCGCCCACGCCCCGGATCTGCCCGCGGCATTGCAGGAGCCGCTGGACGACACCGCCGCGGTGTGGGAAGCGGATCGGTGTCTGCGCTGCGGTGGGCCGACGGCTCGCGCGCCGTGCACGCTCGCCTGCCCGACGGAGGTCGACGTCCCGGGCTTCGTCGACGCAATCGCGCGCGGCGATCTGCAGACCGCAGCGACCATCATCTTCTCGGCCAACGCGCTGGGAGGATCGTGCGCCCGCGTATGCCCCGTCGAGGAGCTGTGCCAACGGGCGTGCGTCCTCGACACGCAGGGACGCCGTCCCATTGAAATCGCGCGGTTGCAGCGCTTTGCGGCCGACTGGGCGCTGCCGCGCGGCGCCGTCCCGATACGCCCCGGGGTGCGGAACGAAAAACGGGTGACCGTGATCGGCGCCGGGCCGGCAGGTTTGGGGTGCGCCGCCACGCTGGTGAGCCTGGGCTATGCGGTGACCGTGGTGGACGGGCGAGCGGAAGTCGGCGGACTGGTGCGTTACGCGATCGCGCCGTACCGCCTGGTGCGCGATCCGCTTCCTTCGGAGGCGGCACGCCTCGCCGACGCGGGGGTCGAGTTCCGGTTCGAGTTCCCCGTCGACCGGCCGGAACGGCTGCGGGCGCTGGAGCAGGAGTCGGACGCGCTGTTCCTCGGCGTGGGTCTGGGGGCCGACGCGGAAGTCCCTTATCCCGGAGACCATCTGCCCGGTGTGTGGGACTCGCTTCCCTTCATCGAAGCGCTCAAGCTCGACCGTCCTCCGCGTGTGGGAGCGCACACGCTGGTCGTAGGCGGCGGCAACACTGCCATCGACGTCGCCAGGGAGGCGTTGCGCCTCGGGGCGCAACGGGTCACGCTCCTGTATCGGCGCACGGAGAAGGAAATGCCGGCCTACGCCCACGAAGTGCGCGAGGCGCGCGACGAGGGTGTGGCGTTTCAGTTCCTGGCCGAGCCGGTGCGGTTCTTGGGGAACGGACACGTGGATCAGGTCGAGTGCCGTCGCATGCAGCTCGGCGCGCCCGACGCGTCGGGTCGCTCACGACCCGAGCCGGTGACCGGGAGTGAGTTCCTGCTCCCCGCCGACACCGTGGTCATGGCGATCGGCCAGCAGCGCCGTCTCGAGTTCTTTTCCTGGATCGACGGCCTGCAGCTCGATCATGGACTCGTGATCGCAGACCCCGCCACCGGGCAGACGAGCGTGTCGAAGTACTTCGCGGGGGGCGACGCGGCCAACGGTGGCGCGACGGTGGTCCAGGCGGTGCGCGCCGGCACAGTCGCCGCGTACGGGATCGACCGCTACCTGCGCGGCATCGGAGGGACAGCGTGATCCCCGGCTTCGCGCGCTACGCGCAGGGAGCCGCCGCGCTCCACGTCAACCAGGCCTGGTGCAAAGGGTGCAACCTGTGCATCGCGGCGTGCCCGAGCGGCATCCTCTCGCTCGACACCGCCCAGCGCATCGCCGTGGGCGACATCGGGCGGTGCATCTTCTGCGGGCTGTGCTCGGTGCGCTGTCCTGATTTCGTGTTCGTCCTGGAGCGGCCCTCGCTCGGACCAGTGGAGGCGCGGGCATGAAGCTGATCCAGGGGAACGAGGCGTGCGCACTCGGCGCGATGCGAGCCGGGTGCCGCTTTTTCGCGGGATACCCGATCACACCGGCGACCGAGATCATGGAGTGGATGGCGCGCCTGCTGCCGCCCAAGGGCGGGGTCTTCATTCAAATGGAAGACGAGATCGCGGCGCTCGCTGCCGTGATCGGGGCGTCCTGGGGGGGCGCGAAGGCGATGACGGCGACCTCGGGGCCCGGCTTCTCGCTGATGCAGGAGCACCTGGGCTATGCCGCGATGACCGAGACGCCGTGCGTCGTCGTCGACTCGCAGCGCGGCGGCCCCAGCACGGGGTTGCCGACCCTGCCGGCACAGGGCGACGTGATGCAGGCCCGCTGGGGATCGCACGGTGACCGCCCAGCGATCGTGCTCACGGCGTCGTCGGTGCGGGACGTGTACGAGATCACGGTCGCGGCGTTCAACCTGAGCGAGACCTACCGCCTCCCCGTCGTGTTGCTGCTCGACGCGCTGTTGTCCCACATGCGCGAGAACGTGGAGCTGCCCGAGGTTGCGGTGGTGGACCGTCGGAAGCCCGATTCGGTCGAGGCGTTCCAGCCGTTCGGCTCGACCGCCTTCCAGGCATTCGGCGACGGCCCTCCACTCGTCGTGACCGGCCTCGCCCACGCCAACACCGGTCGCCCAAGGGCCTCCGACGGTCCGAACCTGGAGCGGATGCTGCGGCGATCCATCGACCGGCTCGAGACCGACCTCGAAGCGATCACCCGCTATCGCGCGATCGGGTTGGACGACGCGGATCACTTGATCCTCACCTACGGCATCACCGCCCGCAGCGCCGCCGGAGCAGTCCAACAACTGCGCGCCGACGGCATACGCGCCGGCCTCCTCGAGCTGCAGACACTATGGCCGTTTCCCGAGCAGCTGGTGGCGGACCTGGCGTCGCGGGTCGAGAACGTCGTGGTCCCAGAGTTGAACCTGGGACAGCTCGTGATGGCGGTGCGGGCGGCGGTGGGCGGCGCGGCGCCGGTGCGTCACCTGGGCAGAGCCGACGGCAGGCTGTTCAGTCCGGAGGAGATCGCCACGGCAGTGCGGGCCGGAGCCCACGAGGTGTCCCGTGCCTAGAGTCGGCCAGGATCTGCGGCAGTATCTCCAGCTCGATTCGATGCCGCACGTCTGGTGCCCCGG